>NZ_JBEZKI010000019.1:0-86166 GCF_040651615.1 Streptomyces sp. NPDC048417
TCAATCCCCCGCAGTCCGACCCGCGTCACCGGAACACGCCCCCCACGCCAACACGGGGCCCGCCCCGCGCCGCGCCCCCCCCCCCCACCTCTCGATGGCCGGTACGGACCCGGTCAGGTCACGTCGTCGTAGCCGTTGACCCGCTCCGGGGTCTCGGGCAGTGCGCGGCTGGCGGAGACGGTCTCGATCTCGCCGATGTCGTCGGGCGTGAGGTCGAGGTCGGAGGCCTCGTCGTCGCCGGGGCCCTCGGCCTCGCGGCGGCGCCTGCGCCGGTCGTTGACCAGCGAGAAGAGGACCGCGCCGAAGTACAGCACCCAGATCGGCCCGGCGAGCGCCAGCATCGAGAGCGGGTCGGTGCTCGGGGTGGCGACGGCCGCGAAGACCGTGATCCCGAGGATCATCGCCCGCCACCAGCCGAGCATCCGCCGACCGGTGACGATTCCGGTGAGGTTGAGCATGACCAGCAGCAGCGGCAGCTCGAAGGAGAGCCCGAAGACGATCACCATGCGGGTGACCAGCTGGAGCAGGTCGTCCAGCGGCAGCAGGTTGCTCACGCTGTGCGGGGTGAACTGGAGGAGCACCTTCGCGGTGGTCGGCAGGACCTTGTACGCGAAGAACGCGCCGCCGAAGAAGAGCGGGACGCCGGTGGCGACGAACGCGTAGGCGTACTTCTTCTCGTTCCGGTGCAGACCGGGCGCGACGAAGGCCCACAACTGGTACAGCCAGACCGGAGAGGCGAACACCACACCCGCCATCAGCGAGACCTGGAGGGCCAGCGTGAAGGGCGCGAGCAGACCGTTGATCGTGATCTGCGCGCAGGGATGCGAGTCGGACTTGGCCCTGGCCAGTTCCCCGAAGGCCTGCTCACAGCCGACCGAGTCGAGGACCGGCTTGGTGAGGAAGTTGATGATGTCGTTGTAGAAGAAGGCGGCGACCACCGTCACGACGACGATGGCCAGCATGGCCTTCGCGAGCCGGTTGCGGAGCTCGCGAAGGTGATCCCCGAGAGGCATCCGCCCCTCGGGATCCTTCTCCTGTTTGCGGGCAGACTTGGGCAACCCACGTCCTCATCTCGTGCGGCAGGCCGGGGGTCACCGGCCTTGCGTCAGCGCTGGGTGGTGTCCGACGGCTCGTTGACCGGGCGGGAGCTGGTCACGTCGCCGGGGGCCGCCTGGATGGTGCGCTGGGCCTGGGCCTGCTCGCCGGAGGCGGGCGCCTGGGCGGAGGAGGTGGTGTTACCGCCGTCTTCCTTCATCGCCTTGGCCTCGCTCTTGAGGATGCGCGCGGACTTGCCGAGCGAGCGAGCCATGTCCGGAAGCTTCTTCGCGCCGAACAGCAGGATGACGACGACAAGGATGAGAATGATCTCGGGAGCTCCGAGCCTTCCGAACATAAGTCTTTACCTTCTCACCGAGGCGGCTGGGTGGGGTGCTGTCCGATCAGCCGGACATGTGTCCGAGTAATCGTGCTCACAGCGATCGTAACGCTCAGGGGTAAACGTCAGGCAATCCCCATGCGTACGCCCGGTCCACGGTACGGGCCTCGTTCTCCGCGCCGCGAGCAGCAGCGTACCCGCCGCGGTGGGCGCCGTGACAGGGCGAAGTGACGCAAAGCGCTTATGGCGCAGTACTCACATCGGTTCCACAGCGGGTCTCAGAGGGTGTCCACAGTCCGCGCGGCGCTCGCCGCCGCCCGCTCCAGGTCCTCGGCGGCCCGGTTGATGCGCCGCGCCGAGTCCGCGACCTGCGCTCCCAGCAGCCGCGCCGCCAGGAAGACCCGGACGGCGAGCACGCCGAGCACGGCGAGACCCACGAAACCCACAGCTACCGCGAACATCGGCCAGAACATGCGGGTGAGCCTAGACGGTGGGGTGCAGCCGCAGGGTCCTGACCCCGCCGCCGGTGAGCAGCTCGATGATCCGCTCGCCCGCGGGCTTGCGGACCAGGACGCCGCAGTCGGGGCAGGTGAAGGAGTAGAACGTGGTCTTGCTGGTGGCTCCGATGGCCAGGCGCAGGGCGCTCGCGGTGAGCTCGAAACTGCCCCGGCAGTCCGGGCAGCCGGCCTTGAACACCACGGGGACCACTCTTCTCATCCCGGCGAACGCGGCCGCGACCGTCACGTCCCTCGCGCCTGCGACACCGGAACCCGAAGACTCGTTCAAATCCCTCGCCCCTCCTGCTCGGTCGTTCGCCTCCGGAGCACCTCAGCCGGTGCCGAGGGGGTGACCGTGGTCAACCCCGCGGGCCTCCGCGCGGTCACGCCCTCGGCATCGGCGCGCCCCTCCGGGTCACTCATGCCCTTCCTCATCGCCGTGCCCAGCGTGGTCGTACGCCGCCAGGGCCTCGCGGGCCGCCCGGCGGGCGCTGTCGGCCAGCTCGGGCGGTGACACGATCCGGCCGTCGCCGCCGAGCCTGAGTGCCAGCCGGCGCAGGGAGGTCGGATCGGGGGTGCGCAGAGTAATACGCAGCCCGCCGTCGGGAAGCTCGTCCGCGCTGTCGTGCGGGTAGTACTCGGCGACCCAGCGGCCGGCCGGGCCGACCTCGACGACCACCTCGGGGTCCTCGGCGGCCGGCTGCACCAGGGCCTCGGACAGGTCCCGAAGCTCGATCTCGGGGGGCGCGGACGGCTCGTCGAGGATCTTGATCTCGGCGACGCGGTCGAGGCGGAAGGTGCGCCGGGCCTCGGAGCGGCGGCACCAGGCCTCCACATAGGTGTGCCCGACGCTGACCAGGCGGATGGGGTCGATCTCACGCTCGGTGACCTCGTCGCGGGCCGGTGAGTAGTAGCGGATCCACAGCCGGCGGCGCTCGGAGATCGCCCGGTCGACGTCGGCGAAGACCCCGCCCTCGGACTCGAAGGTCACCGACAGCCGGGCGCTGGCGCCGGCCGCCTCGCCGGCCGCGGTCTCCACCTTGGCGGTGGCCCGCAGCAGCGCCTGCCGGTCACCCTCGCGCAGACCGGGCAGCGTGGACACGGCACGGGCGGCCACCAGCAGCGCGGTCGCCTCGTCGGCGGCCAGCCTCAGCGGCTCGGCGGCCTCCTCGCCGAGCGCGGCCGCGTTGTGCCACCAGATGCGCTCGCCGTCGGTGTCGATGTCCAGCAGGTCGCCGCCCCGGAAGCTGGTGCCGCACATGGGCAGCACATCCAGGTCGGAGACCAGCTCGTCCTCGGTGATGCCGAAGGCCCGGGCCACGTCCGCGATGCGGGCGCCGGGGCGCTCGCGCAGATAGGTCACCAGGGAGAGCATCCGCCGGGTCTGGTCGATGGCGCTCACGGGCCTGACCGGTTTGCCTGCCACTGTCTTGCTCCGCTCCCCCTCAGCCCTTGGCCACGGCACGCAGCCGGTCCACCACGTCCGCGCGCAGCTCGGCCGGCTCCAGGACCACCACGTCCGGTCCGAACTCCACCAGCCAGGCGTCCAGACCGTGCCCGTACGGAATCTCCAACTCGTCCCAGCCGTCGCCGAGTTCCCGCACCGTCGTGGCCTTCGCCCGAAGCGGGTAGCCGGCGCCCGAGCGCAGCCGGATCAGCGCCGAACGGTCGGCGATCTCACCGGCCCAGCTCGCGACGGTCTCCCGGACGGTGACCACGTCCGGGACGGGCTCGGTGAAACGGGTGCCCCGGGAGCGCACCCGGCCGGTGATCCGGGACAGCCGGAACACCCGCTCGGCGCCCCGGTCCCGGTCCCAGCCCGCCAGGTACCAGTGGCCGCGCCAGCATTCCAGGGCCCACGGCTCCACGTGCCGGGGCTCGGGGCGGGCGGCGGTGGCCTTGCGGTAGTCGAAGAGGACCGGGCGGCGGTCACGGCAAGCCAGCATCAGCGGTTCGAAGGCGGCCTCGTGCACCGGGATGCGCGGCTCCAGGGCGCTGTGCGCCTCGTACGGGTCGACGTCCTCGGGCAGCCCGGCGGCGCGCAGCTTCTGCAGGGCGCCGCTGGCCGCGCCGGCCAGCCGGGCCTGCTGCCAGACCTTGGCGGCCAGCCCCAGGGCTGCGGCCTCCTCGGCGTCCAGCGTGATCGGGGGCAGGCGGTTGCTGTCGCGGCGGGCCAGATAGCCGACCTCGCCGTCCAGGTTCTCGACGGTCTCGATCACCAGTCCGAGCTCGCGCAGATCGTCCTTGTCTCGCTCGAACATCCGGTTGAAGGAGTCGTCGTTCCCCGCCTCGAGGTAGGCCTCGATGGATTCCCGCAGCTCGCGCTTGCTGAGCGGCCGCCGCGTTCCCAGCAGACACAGCGCCAGGTTCATCAGCCGCTCGGCCTTGGCAATGGCCATCGACGCCCTTCGCCTTCCCTATGGTGCTTCTGACCGATGACCGTACCGCTCCGGAGTGTCACGGCAAAAGCCAGGACAAACAACGAGGACCGAAACGGACAGGACACGACAAACAACGAGGGCCCGCGCATACGGCACGGGCCCTCGTCCAGCTGGTTTCCGACCAGGGGCGATCAGCGCCGCAACGGCGCCGACCGGGCACGGGGCTCAGACCCCGAGCAGGTCCACGACGAAGATCAGCGTCTCACCGGGCTGGATCAACGGGCTCGGGCTCTGGTTGCCGTAGGCGAGGTGGGCGGGGATGGTCAGCTGGCGACGGCCGCCGACCTTCATGCCCTCCACGCCCTGGTCCCAGCCCTTGATGACCCGGCCCCCGCCCAGCGGGAAGCGGAAGGGCGTGCCCCGGTTCCAGCTGGCGTCGAACTCCTCGCCCGTGCTGAACGCGACACCCACGTAGTGCACGGTGACGGTGTGGCCGGCCTTGGCCACCTCGCCGTCGCCCTCCCAGATTTCCTTGATCTCCAGGTCGGCCGGGGGCTCGCCGCCCGGGAAGTCGATCTCGGGCTTGTCGATGCTCACGTCTTACGCTCCTGCTTGTGTACGACACGGAACCCGGACAGTCTTTCATCCCCGCCCGGCTCCCGCCCGCGCGACTACATCGCCGCCAGGATGTCCACCGAGAACACCAGCGTCGAACCCTTCTTCACCACACCACCGCTCGGCGGGTTGTTCCCGTAGGCCAGATCCGGCGGTACGACGAGCAGCAGCCGGCTGCCCACCTTCTTCCCGGTGATGCCCTGCGCCAGCCCCTTGACGACCTCCTGCATCTGCGCGAGCGCGAACTGGGCCAGCCGTCCGCTGTCGTACGTCTGCTCGAAGACCTTGCCGCTGTCCCAGACCTCGCCCTTGAACTGGCACAGGACCGTCTGCGACGACGTAACCTCCGCGCCGTCGCCCTCCAGGACGTAGTTCGACACCAGCTTCTTCGGCGGGGCGGCCTTGGGAATGTCGATCGACGGAGCCTTGCCGTCGGTGTTGGTGCCGACCTTGGGCAGCGCGGAGTCGCTCTGCGCGACCGCCTTGCCGGTGCTGGAGCTCTTGGAGTTGAACGAGTTCAGCACATCCACCACGAACACCAGCGTGTCGGTACCCTTGATACCCGCCTGCGAGTTGCCCGCCGTGCCGTAACCCCAGGTCGGAGGCACCGCCATCAGCACCCGGCTGCCGACCTTCTTCCCGGCCAGCGCGTACCGCCAGCCGTCGATGATGCTGCCCTGGGCGAGCTGCATGAGCAGCGGCGTGCGGTCGTACGACTGGTCGAAGACCTTCGCCGTGGACCAGATCTGCCCGAGGTAGTCGGCCTGGATGAAGTCGTTCTCCGCGACCGCCTTGCCGCCGCCCGCGATCACCGTCTTGACCGCGAGGTCCTTCGACGGATCCCCGGAACCCTTGGCCACCGTCGGCTTCTCGTCGAACTTCGTCCCCGCCGTGATCGCCGGCAGCGGCCCCTCCACGATCTTCGGCGGCGGCACCGAGGAGGCGGAACCGGACGGCGCCGCACTGGCCTTGCTGGAAGCGGACTTGTCGTCACCGCACGCGGCAAGCGTGACCAGTCCTGCGGGTACGGCGGCAAGGAGAAGAGAGCGTCGGCGCACGGAAACAGCCTCATAATCGATCGATCTTGCGGATGCGTGCGCGCAACTCTACGACGTGGCACAGGCGCCGTACGGTAAACGTACGGCGCCCGTGTGGCGTTCGCTCACATACCGGCGATGAGCTTCTCCACCCGGTCGTCGACCGAACGGAACGGGTCCTTGCACAACACCGTCCGCTGTGCCTGGTCATTGAGCTTCAGATGCACCCAGTCGACCGTGAAGTCCCGGCGCTGCTCCTGAGCCCGCCGGATGAAGTCACCGCGCAGGCGCGCCCGAGTCGTCTGCGGCGGTACCGACTTGCCCTCGAAGATCTTCAAGTCATTGCAGATCCGCGCGGCTTGCCCCTTCCTCTCCAGCAGGTAATACAGACCCCGACGACGGTGAATGTCGTGATAAGCGAGGTCTATCTGCGCCACCCGCGGATGAGACATGGTCATGTTGTGCTTGGCCCGGTACCGCTCGATGAGCTGGTACTTCATCACCCAGTCGATCTCGGTGCCGATCCGGTCCAGGTCCTCGGCCTCGATCGCGTCCAGGGTCCGGCCCCACAGCTCCAGCACCTGCTCGACCGTGCCGGTGCGGATACCGCGCCGCTCGCAGAAGTCCACGGCCTTCTCGTAGTACTCCCGCTGCACCTCCAGGGCGGAGGCCTCACGGCCACTGGCCAGGCGCACCTTGCGCCGGCCCGTGATGTCATGGCTGACCTCGCGGATCGCCCGGATCGGGTTCTCCAGGGTCAGGTCCCGCATCACCGTGCCCGCCTCGATCATGCGCAGCACCAGGTCGGTGGCACCGACCTTGAGCAGCATGGTCGTCTCGGACATGTTCGAGTCGCCGACGATGACATGGAGCCGGCGGTAGCGCTCGGCGTCCGCGTGCGGCTCGTCCCGGGTGTTGATGATCGGCCGGGAACGGGTCGTCGCCGAGGAGACGCCCTCCCAGATGTGCTCCGCGCGCTGGCTGACGCAGTACACCGCAC
The DNA here is from genome assembly GCF_040651615.1 of Streptomyces sp. NPDC048417. NCBI lineage: Bacteria > Bacillati > Actinomycetota > Actinomycetes > Kitasatosporales > Streptomycetaceae > Streptomyces > Streptomyces sp. NPDC048417. The sequence goes on from NZ_JBEZKI010000019.1 coordinate 6,906, forward strand.
CGCGCGGCGTCTGCAGCACCTTGCCGGCGCCGCACAGCAGCTGCCGGGTCACCAGGAACGGAATGAGGATGTCCGCGAGCCGGGAGAACTCCCCGTGCCGCGCCACCAGATAGTTCTCGTGGCAACCGTAGGAGTTGCCCGCCGAGTCCGTGTTGTTCTTGAAAAGGTAGACGTCGCCCGCGATTCCTTCCTCGTGCAGGCGTCGTTCGGCGTCCACCAACAGTCCTTCGAGAATGCGCTCGCCGGCCTTGTCGTGGGTGACCAGTTCGGTCACGTTGTCACATTCGGGTGTCGCGTATTCCGGATGTGAGCCCACGTCGAGATAGAGCCGGGCGCCGTTACGAAGAAAGACATTGCTGCTACGGCCCCATGACACGACACGGCGGAAGAGGTACCGCGCCACCTCGTCAGGCGACAGGCGGCGCTGTCCCCTGAACGTGCACGTGACGCCGTACTCGTTCTCCAGCCCGAAAATGCGGCGGTCCATGACTGAACATTACGCCCGATCCCCTGAGCTGAAACGGGGTTCGGCAGCACGATTTGGATCATTTTCCAATGAAGCCGCAACCACCGCGCCCCCACCGGGAGCTGCGAGGACCCGCCGCGTGACCACCAGGACCAGCAACGACACGCCCCCCGCCGCACCCGGCACAGCGAAGCCCCACAGCGCCCCGCCCGCCTCGACGACCGGGCCCGCCAGGCCCGTTCCCACCGAGGCGCCCACTGTGAACGTCGTCACAAGCCAGGAGAAAGCCTCGGTGACCGTCCCCCTCGGCGCATGCCGGTCCACCAGCACGAACGCACATGCGATCGCCGGCGCCAGGAACACCCCCGCCAGCACGGTGAGCAACACCATGGCCACCACACCCGGCATCACCATCAGCGGCAGATAACACACCGCCAGAAGCGCCACCAGCACCCGCAGTCGCACCGCCGGCTCCCCCCGCCAGAGCCGCGCGCCGTACACCGAGCCGCCTAGCAGCGCGCCCAGCCCCACCCCCGCCATCATCCAGCCGTACACCCCGTCACCGCCGTGCTCGTCCGCGTACGGCACCGACGCCACCGTGATGGAACCCAGCGCGATCCCGACGAACAGGAACGCGCCCAGCAGCGCCAGCAGCCCGGACGACCGCAGCGCACCCAGCCAGTGCGCCGCGCGCGGCGCCGAACGCCACGCGCGCGAGGGCGGCGAGACGACCACGGAAAGAGCCCCGAGCACGCCCACCGCGTTCACCACCAGCAGCGCCGCCTGCGCCGACCACAGCGACACGCACAACGTCACCAGCAACGGCCCCACCGTGAACATGACTTCCTGCGCCACCGCGTCCATCGCGTACGCCGTGTGCACCTGGCCTTCCTTGCCGAGCACACTCGGCCACAGCGCACGCAGACCACCCTCCAGGGGCGGCGTGAACAACCCCGCCGCGGCCACGCACGCGTAGGCGAGCGGCAGCGGATCGGTGCCGGCGAAGGCGAAACCGGCCATGGCGAGAGCCGACGCCACAGCCGCGGGCAACTGGACCCGCGGCTGGCCGTGCACGTCCACCAGTCGGCCCAGCACCGGCTGGCCCACCGCGTTGGCGACGCCGTACACGGCCGCGAGCCCCCCCGCCAGGCTGTACGTACCGCCCTCCGCGCGCACGAACAGCACGATCGCGATCGCGGCCGTGGCGTTCGGCAGCCGGCCCACCAAGGTGCCCGTCAGCAGGCGGACCGCGTGCCTCGCCCTGAGGATCTCCAGGTATCCCGCGGCCATGATCCGCCTCCAAGTTTTACGTATAACCTCGGCTCCCATACGTACCATGTGCGCAGTTCACACGTCCAGACGAAGGAGCCCACTCCCGGTGGCACGCAGCAGCACGCGCCCGACGAGCCGCGACGTCGCCCAGGCCGCCGGCGTCTCCCAGGCAGCCGTGTCACTCGTACTCGGCGACAAATGGCGCGGCCGCGTCTCCGAGGCCACCGCCGAACGCGTCCGGGAAGCCGCCCGCGACCTCGGCTACCGCCCCAACCTCGCCGCCCGCAACCTCCGCCTCGGCCACACCCGCACCGTGCTCCTGGTCGTCCCCGCGCTCACCACCGAGTTCTTCGCCGGCGTCTACACCGGCGCCGCCCGCGTGGCCGCCGACCACGGCTTCGGCGTCGTCCTCTACCCCTCCCCCGAAGGCATCGGTCCCGCCCGCCCGTCGCCCACCACCACCCTCAAAGGAAGGCCCTTGCGGGCCGCCCCCATTCGCGACCCCTTCGCCTCCGCCCAGGCCGCCCTCGACGGCGTCATCGCCTCCTCCATGGCCGCCGACGCCCTCACCACCATCCGCGGCGACCAGCTCCCCCTGGTGATGCTCGACAGCGACCCCGACGGCAGCCTCGGAGCCGCCACGGTCAACCTGGACATCGCCGACGGCGTACGCCAGGTCGCCGACCACCTGCTGGGCCTCGGCCACCGCCGCTTCCTCCACCTGGCCGCCGACGTCGCCTCCTGGACCTTCGAGGTACGCGCCCGCGAGCTGGCCGCACGCACCGCCGAGGTACCCGGCACCTCGGTCCGCACCGTCCACGCCCCGATCTCCATCGAAGGCGCCCACACGGCCACCGAAGCCGCCCTCGCCGCACCCGGCCCCCACCCCACCGCCCTCGTCTGCGACGACGACAAGCTCGCCGCCGGCGCCTACAAGGCCCTGCGCCGCCACGGCCTGCGCATCCCCGACGACATCTCCGTCACCGGCCTCGACGACCTCGCCCTCGCCACCGCCATCGACCCCGAACTCACGACCGTACGACTGGACGCCGAACTCTTCGGCGAACGCGGCATGCACGCCCTCCTGGCCGTCCTGGAAGGCCGCGCACCAGAAGGCCCGGACATCCCCGTCGAGCTGGTCGTACGAGGCTCCACAGCGCCCCCACCGAAGCCCTAGCCGCGCAGACACCCGCGCCCCGCCCGGACGACTCGCCGGGCGGGGCGCACAGAGCGGGTGGCAGCGGGGCTACTCGACGTCTCCGCCGGACTCCTCCGCCTCGTCGGTGGCCGCAGCCGTGGCCGCGCCCTCCGACTCCAGCAACCGGGACAGCTGCGGGCCGCCGATACGCCGGAACTTGCGCTTCTGCGGACGCGTACGGTCCAGCAGCGCAACTTCCAGCCGCTCCGACGGAATCTCCCGCTGCGTGCCGTTCGACTCCCGCGACAGAGCCGTCACAGCCAGCTTCAGCGCCTCCGCGAGAGTCATACCGTCCCGGTGCTCCCGGTCCAGATAACTGCTGATCTGCTCCGCATTGCCACCGACCGCGACCGAACCGTGCTCGTCGACGATCGAACCGTCGTGCGGCAGCCGATAGATCTGATCGCCCTCCGGGGTCTCCCCGACCTCCGCGACCACCAACTCCACCTCGTACGGCTTCTCGGCCGCACTGGAGAAGATCGTGCCCAGCGTCTGCGCGTAGACGTTGGCAAGACCACGCGCCGTCACATCGTCACGGTCATAGGTGTAACCCCGCAGGTCGGCGTAGCGCACACCACCGATCCGCAGATTCTCGTACTCGTTGTACTTCCCGGCGGCCGCGAACCCGATCCGGTCATAGATCTCGCTGAACTTGTGCAGCGCACGGGACGGGTTCTCACCGACGAACACGATGCCGTCGGCGTACTGGAGCACCACCAGACTCCGACCGCGCGCGATGCCCTTCCGGGCGTACTCCGCACGGTCCGCCATGGCCTGCTGAGGTGAGACATAGAACGGCGTCGACACCGGTATCCGTCCCCTTCCTTAGGGTTCCGTCGAAGTCACTGGGATCACCTTCACAACAAGCGCCGGGCGCCTCAGAGCAGCGCCGCGCGCGGGCCGTCCGGCTGCTCCAGACGGCGCGCCAGCACCGCACGGGCGAGCCCGGAGGCCTCGTCGTCGGTGAGCCGGCGGAACCCGTCCTCGGTGATCACGGTGATGATCGGGTAGATCCGGCGGGCGACATCGGGACCACCGGTCGCCGAATCGTCGTCGGCCGCGTCGTACAGAGCCTGCACCACCAGTGTGGTCGCCTGCTCCTCGCTCAGGTCGTCACGGAACAGCTTCTTCATGGCCCCGCGCGCGAAGACCGAGCCGGAGCCCGTCGCGGAGAAGTTGTGCTCCTCGGAACGGCCGCCGGTGACGTCGTACGAGAAGATCCGCCCCCTGCCCCGGTCCACGTCGAACCCGGCGAACAGCGGCACGACCGCCAGACCCTGCATGGCCATGCCGAGATTGGAACGGATCATCGTCGACAGCCGGTTCGCCTTGCCCTCCAGCGACAGCTGCGCACCCTCGACCTTCTCGAAGTGCTCCAGCTCCAGCTGGAAGAGCTTGACCATCTCCACGGCGAGGCCGGCGGTGCCGGCGATGCCGACCGCCGAGTACTCGTCGGCCGGGAACACCTTCTCGATGTCGCGCTGGGCGATCACGTTCCCCATCGTGGCCCGGCGGTCACCGGCGAGCACCACACCCCCGGGGAAGGTCACCGCCACGATCGTCGTACCGTGCGGCGCCTCGATCACCCCCTGCGTGGGCGGCAACTGCCGCTTGCCGGGCAGCAACTCCGGCTGGTGGTCACCGAGAAAGTCCATGAACGAAGAGGACCCAGGCGTCAGGAAGGCAGCTGGTAGACGCCCGGTGCTACGAGTGTTGGCTTCCACGCGTTTCCTTCCAGATAAGCAGCGGCTCGGCGAGCGGCGTCGGGCTTGTCCCTCAATTTACCGATGGCCGAATTGCAGTTGAAGCACAGTACGCCTCGGACCCTACCCGTCTTGTGGCAGTGATCCACATGAACGGGCGGGGCATCGAGGCAGATCGCGCAGAGTCCGTACTGGGCGGCGATCAACGCATCACGCTCGGCTTCGGTGAGGTTGTAGTTACGCTTCAGGTGCCCGGCGCGCCCCTCGACTGCTCTGCACGCCTTGCAGCGGGTCGAGAGCCCGTCCGAGGCCGTCACGTTGCGATGCCAGTCACTCCACGGCTTGACCTCGCCGCACTTCAGGCAGAGCTTGTGGCCTTCAGGGACATCGACCTTCGGCCGGACCTTTCGCCCAAGGCTCACCTGGCGTGCTCGGTGGTAGTCCGACGAACAGTCCCGGCAATGATGCTGGAGGCCGTCAAGGTTTGACCGCTTCCGCGCAAAGGCTGTGTGCGGCTTTTCTTCACCGCACCGCACACAGCGCTTCACGCCCTCTTCGTTCATCAACTTCGAGCCCCCCGCAAACCTTCGATTCGAAGGCTACTCGCCGCCTTTTTGAACGAATGATCGAACGAAATCCTCGGCGTTCTCCTCCAAGACGTCGTCGATTTCGTCCAGGACGGAGTCCACGTCGTCCGACAGCTTCTCGTGCCGTTCCTTGAGGTCCTCCGAAGCCTGCGCTTCCTGCGTCTGCTCCTCGGCCTCCTCGGTGGAACGTGTGGCCTTCTGCTGTCCGCCGCCGGTGTCCTTGGTTGCCATAACCCTCACCCCGCTCAGTTCGCGTTCGCCCGACATGGTCGACAGGTCGGCATTCCTGCCGATCGGTGGTGATCAGACCCTACAAGCCGGGTCCGACATCGGCCCCGCAGTTTCTCCAACGTACGGGGGCCACCTCGATGATTCCCGGACGGCGGGGTTTTGACCCCGGTCGCCGGGCACAGTCCGGGTGCCCGTTCAGCCGCCGGAGAGGACCCTGACCAGGTCTTCTGCGGTGCGGCAGCGGTCCAGGAGCTCCTTGACGTGATTTCGCGTTCCGCGTAGTGGTTCCAGGGTTGGGACGCGCTGAAGACTGTCCCGGCCCGGGAGGTCGAAGATGACCGAGTCCCAGCTGGCGGCGGCGACGTCGTCGGCGTACTGCTCCAGACAGCGGCCGCGGAAGTACGCGCGGGTGTCCTCCGGCGGGCTCGTACGGGCCCTGTCGACGTCGGCCTCGGCGAGCAGCCGCTTGATGCGCCCGCGGGCCGCGAGGCGGTTGTAGAGGCCTTTCTCGGCCCGTACGTCCGCGTACTGGAGGTCGAGGAGGTGGAGCTTGGCGGCGTCCCAGTCGAGGTCGTCGCGGCGCCGGTAGCCCTCCATGAGCTCCTTCTTGGCCACCCAGTCGAGTTCGCCGGAGAGACTCATGGGGTCGTTCTCCAGGCGGTTGAGGGTGTCCTCCCAGCGCTGCAGGACGTCCCGGGTCTGTTCGTCGGCGTCGGCGCCGTAGCGCTCCTCGACGTATTTGCGGGAGAGCTCGTAGTACTCCATCTGGAGCTGGACCGCGGTGAGTGTGCGGCCGCTGCGGAGCGTGACGAGGCGCTTGAGGCTGGGGTCGTGGGAGACCTGGTGAAGGGTCCGTACGGGCTGGTCGACGGCGAGGTCGACGGCGATGAAGCCGTCTTCGATCATCGAGAGGACCAGGGCCGTGGTCCCGAGCTTGAGGTAGGTCGAGATCTCCGACAGGTTCGCGTCGCCGATGATCACGTGCAGCCGGCGGTACTTCTCGGCGTCCGAGTGCGGCTCGTCGCGGGTGTTGATGATGGGGCGCTTGAGGGTCGTCTCCAGGCCGACCTCGACCTCGAAGTAGTCGGCGCGCTGGCTGAGCTGGAAGCCGTGCTCGTGGCCGTCCTGGCCGATGCCGACGCGGCCGGCGCCGGTGACGACCTGGCGGGAGACGAAGAAGGGGGTGAGGTGGCGCACGATGTCGGAGAAGGGGGTTTCCCGCTTCATCAGGTAGTTCTCGTGCGTGCCGTAGGAGGCGCCCTTGTTGTCGGTGTTGTTCTTGTAGAGGTGGATGGGCTGGGCGCCGGGGAGCTGGGCGGCTCGTTCGGCGGCCTCGGCCATGATGCGCTCGCCGGCCTTGTCCCAGAGGACGGCGTCGCGGGGGTTGGTGACCTCGGGGGAGCTGTACTCGGGGTGGGCGTGGTCGACGTAGAGGCGGGCGCCGTTGGTGAGGATGACGTTGGCGAGGCCGATGTCCTCGTCGGTGAGCTGGCTGGCGTCGGCGGCCTCGCGGGCGAGGTCGAATCCTCGGGCGTCCCGCAGCGGGTTCTCCTCCTCGAAGTCCCAGCGGGCGCGGCGGGCCCGGTGCATCGCCGCCGCGTAGGCGTTGACGATCTGGGATGAGGTGAGCATGGCATTGGCATTGGGGTGGCCGGGGACGGAGATCCCGTACTCCGTCTCGATGCCCATTACTCGCCGTACGGTCATGCGGCCCTCCTTGCCCGGCGGAGCCCTCGGTCGTGGGCTCCGCTCGCGTACCGCTGGCGCTCCGGTGCGTGTGCGGTGCCCGTCCCCGCACTGCGCGACTCGGCGGTAGGAAAGAGCCTAGAACGCCTTTGCGCTGGTGGGGAGATCATTTGCGTCATTGCCTTGCTCGCCTCGGTTCCGGTTTTGGCCGGAAAAACAGTCGGCTGCGGGTACCCGGTGGGGGCACCCGCAGCCGCCCTGTGTTTTACAGGTACTGCCCGGTGTTCGCCACCGTGTCGATGGAGCGCCCGGTGTCGGCGCCCTGCTTTCCGGTGATGAGGGTACGGATGTAGACGATCCGTTCGCCCTTCTTTCCGGAGATTCGGGCCCAGTCGTCGGGGTTGGTGGTGTTGGGCAGGTCCTCGTTCTCCTTGAACTCGTCCACGCAGGCCTGGAGGAGGTGGGAGACGCGGATGCCCTTCTGCTTGTTGTCGAGGAAGTCCTTGATGGCCATCTTCTTGGCGCGGCCCACGATGTTCTCGATCATGGCGCCGGAGTTGAAGTCCTTGAAGTAGAGGACTTCCTTGTCACCGTTGGCGTAGGTGACCTCCAGGAAGCGGTTCTCCTCGGATTCCGTGTACATGTGCTCGACGGCCGTCTGGATCATGCTCTCGACGGTGGTCGTCTTGCTGCCGCCGTGCTCGCCGAGGTCCTCGGGGTGCAGCGGGAGGCGTTCGGTGAGGTACTTGCCGAAGATGTCCTTGGCTGCCTCGGCGTCCGGGCGCTCGATCTTGATCTTCACATCGAGGCGGCCGGGGCGGAGGATCGCGGGGTCGATCATGTCCTCGCGGTTGGAGGCGCCGATGACGACCACGTTCTGCAGGCCTTCGACACCGTCGATCTCGGCGAGCAGCTGGGGGACGATGGTGTTCTCCACGTCCGAGCTGACGCCGGAGCCGCGGGTGCGGAAGAGGGACTCCATCTCGTCGAAGAAGACGATGACGGGGGTGCCCTCGCTGGCCTTCTCCCGGGCACGCTGGAAGACGAGGCGGATCTGCCGCTCGGTCTCGCCGACGTACTTGTTCAGGAGCTCCGGGCCCTTGATGTTGAGGAAGAAGCTCTTGCCGGCGGCCTGGCCGGTGACCTCGGCGACCTTCTTGGCGAGTGAGTTGGCGACGGCCTTGGCGATGAGGGTCTTGCCGCATCCGGGGGGTCCGTAGAGCAGGACGCCCTTGGGCGGGCGCAGTTCGTGCTCCTTGAACAGGTCCGGGTAGAGGTACGGCAGCTCGACCGCGTCGCGGATGGCCTCGATCTGGCCGCCGAGACCACCGATCTGCTCGTAGCCGATGTCGGGGACCTCTTCGAGGACGAGTTCCTCGACCTCGCTCTTGGGGACGATCTCGTAGACGTAGCCGGAGCGGGGTTCGAGCAGCAGGGCGTCGCCGGGGCGGATGTTCACGTCCAGCAGCGGCTCGGCGAGCCGCACCACCCGCTCCTCGTCGGTGTGCCCCAGCACCAGGGCGCGTTCGCCGTCCTCGAGGATCTCCTTGAGGGTGACGATGTCGCCGACGCGCTCGTACTTCATGGCCTCGACCACGTTGAGCGCTTCGTTGAGCATGACTTCCTGGCCGCGCCTGAGGTCGTCCAGGTCAACGCTTGGGCTGACGTTCACCCGCAGTTTGCGGCCGCCGGTGAAGATGTCGGCGGTGCCGTCCTCGTTGGCTTGCAGGAAGACACCGAAGCCGGCCGGCGGCTGTGCGAGTCGGTCGACTTCCTCCTTGAGGGCCACGATCTGGTCGCGGGCCTCGCGGAGTGTGTTCGCGAGTCGTTCGTTCTGGGCGGACACGCCGGCCAGGTTCGTCTGCAGCTCGACGATCCGCTCTTCGAGAATCCTCGTGTGTCGCGGAGAGTCGGCGAGCTTGCGTCGCAGGACGGCGATCTCCTGCTCAAGGTAGGCAATCTGCCCGGCGGGGTCGTCGGACCCTCGTCCCGGGCGGATGCCGCGGTTCATGTCGTCGTCGTGGGCTGCCACGGTCCTCACCTCCTCCAAGGGGAGCTGGACGCTTCCAGACCCTACCTGGGTGGGTGTCGATTGAAACCCCTAGATCACAAAGACTGTCAAGGTGTGTCGTCGGTCACCCATCGCTTCTCCCTCGTGCCCGGTGGATACCCACTCAACGCGATTCAGAAGCTGCGTGTTCCAGGCCGGGAGCGGTCAAAACCCTCCGTGACTGACCGGAGTTGTCCGCTCCGATGCCGGTTCAGGGGTTGTGCCCCGGTGAGGGCTCCCTTACACAGAGCAACCGGGCGGGTGGCGTGGGTGATCGCCGGCACGGGTTGCGGGTTGGCTCAAGTCGATCGATCCGGTGGCCGAGCGCCGTCGTCACGCGCGGCCGGGTGCGCCGTGTGCGCGGGTCGGAGGGGCCTCCGGGCGCGGGGGGTGCGCGGCGGAGGGCACGGCCGGGGCCGGTTCGGGCGGGGGTAGGGTCGAAGGAGTTCAACACCCGCCGGGGCGGGACCGGGTGACCGCCGGGTCCGGCTGTCCGGCGCTTTCGACGGCAGGAGAGATGACCGTGCAGCAGGAGACCCTGGCCGGCGCGGAGGCGCTTGAGGTCTGGATCGACCAGGATCTTTGCACAGGTGACGGGATCTGTGCCCAGTACGCCCCGGAGGTTTTCGAGCTGGACATCGACGGCCTGGCCTATGTGAAGGGCGTGGACGACGAACTGCTGCAGGCGAAGGGGGCGACGGTGCCGGTGCCGTTGCCGCTGCTGACGGATGTGGTGGATTCGGCGCGGGAGTGTCCGGGCGACTGCATTCACGTGCGCCGGGTCACGGACCGGGTCGAGGTGTACGGGCCGGACGCGGAGTGACTTTCCGGCCACCCCGCGTGGCCTGTGGGTCGTGCGGGTGCGGTGGTCAGACGCTGTGGGCGGCCGCGGGTGTGGAGCGGACGAACGTGTGGCCGTCCCAGCGCCAGGTGGCGCGGGTCTTCACGTCCGGGCAGCAACTGGGCACATTGTCCGAGGAATAGCCGAGCAGGGTCGCGGTGACCGTTCTGGCGGCGACGGTGAAGTCGGTGACCGTGAGCCGGTCCTTGGGGTCGACGAGGGTGGCGACGACGCGGGGGCGGGTGGCGTCGGCGGCCTGGGTGAGGACGTAGACGCCGTCGGGCGGGGTGCCCATGGCCGAGTCGCAGTGGACCACCGCCACGGTTTCCGGTCTGCCGTCGCCGTCGAGGTCGCCGGTGGCTTTCTTGACGACCACTTCCTTCACAGGGCCGCAGTCGAGGGGGAAGTCCACGCCGGTGACGCTGGGCGGCGCGGTGGCCGCGGGGGTGGGCTTCGTCTCGGTGCCGGCCGTGGGCTGGGCGGCCTTGGCCGCGCCCGGCTGGAAGAGGGATGACAGCGCGATGACGCCGGTCACAGCAGTGGCGGTGGCGAGCCAGTGCATGGGGCGGGGGTCGGTGTGAGCGAGCTCCGGGACCACGGATTGCTGCACTAGGAGTGTCTCCTGCGAGGCCTGTGCCGGTGGGGGATGGCCTGCATAGTGCCACACGTCACAGTGGGTGGGGAACGGCGGGGTGCGCTTCCGACGACGGCCGCCTCCCACGACAGCTTCCGTGACGACCGGGAGAGGCTTCCACCACAGCCGACGAGGCTTCCGTGGCGGACGGGCGAGCTTCCGTTCCGGCGGTGAGCCGCGGCGACGGCGGGGTGGGGGATGCCGCGACGGCGGGGGGACTGCCGTGACGGCGGGGTGGGCTTCCGCGCGACGGCAGGGCTGGTTTCCGCGAGGGCGGGGTGGGGTTCCGTGGCCGTGGGGTTGGCGGGGGCGGGCGTGGGGTTCCGTGGTCCTGCGCCGCGTCAGCGTGCTGTCGCGTCAACGCGTGAGCGCCGCTGCCGAGTTCCGGTCGGGTCGGGGGAACTCGGCAGCAGCGCTCGTACGTTGACGCTGCGACGCGATGACGGGACGGCTCAGCGGCCGGTGCCGCCGTCGGCGTTGGGGCCGTCGTAGTCCTCGCCGTAGGCGCCCTTGGCGGGGCGGCGGCGGCGCATGGGCGGCTCGACGCCGTCGGCGAGGCGGCGGGCGGTGAGCAGGAAGCCGGTGTGGCCGATCATCCGGTGGTCGGGGCGGACGGCCAGGCCTTCCACGTGCCAGTTGCGGATCATCGTCTCCCAGGAGGTCGGCTCGTTGAAGCAGCCGATCTCGCGGATGGACTCGACGGTCCGCGCGAGCTGGGTGGTGGTGGCGACGTAGCAGCACAGGATGCCGCCGGGCACGAGCGCCTTGGAGACAGCCTCGAGGCACTCCCAGGGCGCGAGCATGTCGAGGATGACACGGTCGACGTCGGTGTCCGACAGGTTGTCCTGGAGGTCGCCGACGGTGAGCTGCCACGCGGGGTGCGGACCGCCGAAGTAGCGTTCCACGTTCTGCTGGGCGATCTCGGCGAAGTCCTCGCGGCGCTCGTAGCTGTGCAGCATGCCCTGGTCGCCGATGGCGCGCAGCAGGAAGCTGCTGAGCGAGCCGGAGCCGACGCCGGCTTCGACGACGCGGGCGCCGGGGAAGATATCGGCGAAGGAGAGGATCTGCCCCGCGTCCTTGGGGTAGACGACGGCGGCCCCGCGGGGCATGGACAGGACGTAGTCGGGGAGCAGGGGGCGCAGCGCGAGGTAGGCGACGTTGCCGGTGGTGCGGACAACGCTGCCCTCGGGAGCGCCGATCAGTTCGTCGTGCGGGAAGGAGCCCTTGTGGGTGTGGAAGTTCTTCCCGGCTTCGAGCGTGAACGTGTAGTGGCGGCCCTTGGGGTCGGTCAGCTGAACCTGGTCCCCGACCTTGAAGGGCCCGCGCCTGCGGGCGGCACCGGTCGGTTCGGACATGTGAACAGCCTACCGGGGTTTGTGGAGGCCACCGACCACGGGGAACGCCCTCCGCCCGGGCGCAGCGGGGCTCAGCTGGGGCGGGCCATGGCCCGTACGAAGGCGCGCTCGACGTCGGCCGCCGACAGGACACCGTAGATCTCGCCGGTCTCCTCGACCACCAGGTACTCGGTGGCAGGGGTGGCGCGCAGCACGTCGAGGAGGTCCTCTCCCGCCAGTTCCGCGGAGACGCGCATGCCGTCGGTGAGGTCCTGGGCGAGGCCGCTGACGGCGACCCAGGGGCGGCGGTGCTCCGGTACGCCGACGATGGCGGCTTCGCGGACCAGGGAGAGGGGGTTGCCGTCGGCGTCGACGACGACCAGGGCGCGGGCCCCGGCGGCGTTGGCGCGGCGCAGGGCCTCGGAGAGGGGGGTCTCTGTCTCCACGGGCACGGCGCGGCGGGTGAGGGTGCGGGCGCGCAGCTCCGGGAGGTGTTCGCGCAGCCTGGCCATGCGCAGGCTGTTGCCGGCGCCGGTCCAGATGATCGCGGCGAGGACGGCGGCGAGCAGGCCGTCGGTGAGGGCGTCCATCCCGTTGGCGTCCTCGGTGCCGCCGCCGAAGGCGCCCGAGTAGTTGAGCAGCGGGAGGCCGATCAGGACGGCGACGGCGAGGGCGCGGCCGACCCAGGCGGCGGCGACGGTGCCGCTCATGGGCCTGCCGGTGATCTTCCAGACGACGGCGCGGAGCATCCGGCCGCCGTCGAGGGGCAGGCCGGGCAGGAGGTTGAAGATGGCCACGATGAGGTTGGAGACCATCAGGCCGGCCAGCAGGACGCCGGGGACCGTGCCGGGCTCGACGGGCTGCATGGCGAGGTAGAAGAGGCCGGAGAGGACGAGGGAGAGCAGGGGGCCGACGAAGGCCAGCACGAACTCCCGTCCGGGGGTCTCGGCCTCCTTCTCGATCTCGGAGACGCCGCCGAAGAACTGCAGCTGGATGCGGCGGACGGGGAGTTTGAAGCGGATCGCGGCGACCGTGTGGGCGAGTTCGTGGACCAGGACGGAGGCGTAGAAGGCGATGGCGAAGAAGAGGGAGACGAGGTAGCGGGCGGCGCCGAGTTCGGGCAGCACGCGGTCGAGCTGGCCGCCGAAGACCCAGGTGATCAGCGCGGCGACGATGAACCAGCTGGGGGCCACGTACACGGGTACGCCGAAGGGCCGCCCCATGAGCAGCCCGCCGCCTGGTTCCCTGGGCCGCCGCGGCGGCTGTCCCTTCGCGATACCGGAGTGCGCGTGAGCACGCTCGCCGGCCTCGTCGGCGCCGGTAGCACCGGTCTTGTCAGGGCCGGAGGCGCCGGGGGCGGCGGTTTCGTCGGTGGCGGAGGCAGGTGGTTCGGGAGGGGGCGCCTTCGGGTTCTTGTTCTCCGGGGTGGGCGTCTCGGCGGACGGTTCGGGCTCCGGCTCCGGTTTCCCGGTGTCGGCGGGTGTCCCGGCCCGTGGCGGAACCGTCGGGGCGTCGATGGGGTCCGGGCCTCCGTCGTTGGTCGGGGCCGTAGGACCTGCGGGCCGCTCGGTCGGTTCGGCGTCGTCCGACCGGGGCTGCCCGCTCCCGCCGCTCACGTCCACGGTGTCCCCTCGCTAGAAGCATCGTCTCCGGTCGATGGTATGCGGCCGTCGTGACGCGTTTCGCCCCGGCACCCCTTGTGTTGGCCGGGGCGTCGAGCGGGTTGGGTGACTGTCAGTGGCGGGCCGTATGGTCTGTGGTCATGGAGAGCAGCATCGAGGACGCCTCGCCGGCTCAGGACGCGGCCGTCACTCAGGGGGAAGGGCCGGTCACGGCGGCGCGGGCGACGGCGGCCCGACCGCCGGCCTCGCTGTCGCCGTCACGGGCCAGTGACTTCATGCAGTGTCCGTTGCTGTACCGGTTCCGGGTCATCGACCGGCTGCCGGAGAAGCCGAGCGAGGCGGCGACCCGGGGGACGCTGGTGCACGCGGTCCTGGAGCGGCTCTTCGACGCGCCCGCCGCGGAGCGGACGGCGCCGCGGGCCAAGTCGCTGGTTCCGGGGCAGTGGGACCGGCTGCGGGAGAGCAGGCCGGAGGTCGGTGAGCTGTTCACGGACGATCCCGAGGGGGAGCGGCTGGCCCGCTGGCTGGGTGAGGCGGAGCAGCTCGTCGAGCGCTGGTTCACGCTGGAGGATCCGTCGCGGCTGGAGCCGGTGGAGCGGGAGCTGTTCGTCGAGACGGAGCTGGAGTCGGGGCTGCGGCTGCGCGGGATCATCGACCGGGTCGACGTCGCGCCGACGGGTGAGGTGCGGATCGTCGACTACAAGACCGGCAAGGCGCCGCGGCCGGAGTACGCCGAGGGCGCGCTGTTCCAGATGAAGTTCTACGCCCTGGTGGTGTGGCGGCTGAAGAACGTGGTGCCGAGGCGGCTGCAGCTGGTCTATCTCGGCAGCGGTGACGTGCTGACGTACGACCCGGTGCTCGCCGATCTGGAGCGGGTGGAGCGCAAGCTGCTCGCCCTGTGGGAGTCGATCCGGCAGGCGACGGAGTCCGGGCAGTGGCGGCCGCGTCCGACGAAGCTGTGCGGCTGGTGCGACCACCAGGCGCACTGCCCTGAGTTCGGCGGTACTCCCCCGCCGTACCCGCTGCCGGTGAGGTCGGCCGAGTCCGGGGACCTTCCGCAGGGCAGAATGGGCGCGGACTAGCGAAGGAGACTCACCGTGGCCATCCGCGTCCTACTGGTCGACGACCAGCCACTGCTGCGAACCGGGTTCCGGATGATCCTGGAGGCCGAGCAGGACATCGCGGTCGTGGGCGAGGCCGGAGACGGCCTCCAGGCTCTCGACCAGGTGCGCGCCCTCCAGCCGGATGTGGTGCTGATGGACATCCGGATGCCGCGGATGGACGGCGTGGAGGCGACCCGGCAGATCACCGGTCCCGGCCGGGACGGCCCGGCGAAGGTGCTGGTGCTGACCACGTTCGATCTCGACGAGTACGTGGTGGAGGCGTTGCGCGCGGGCGCCAGCGGCTTCCTGCTGAAGGACGCCCCGGCCAACGAGCTGGTGCAGGCGATCCGGGTGGTGGCGGGCGGCGAGGCGATGCTGGCGCCGAGCATCACGCGCCGACTGCTGGACAAGTACGCCACGCATCTGCCGTCCGGCGAGGAGCCGGTGCCGGACACTCTGCACACGCTCACCGACCGTGAGGTGGAAGTACTGAAGCTGGTCGCGCGGGGGTTGTCGAACGCGGAGATCGCCGCCGATCTGTTCGTCAGCGAGACCACGGTCAAGACGCATGTGGGGCATGTGCTGACCAAGCTGGGGCTGCGGGACCGCGTGCAGGCGGCGGTGTACGCGTACGAGAGCGGTCTGGTGCGGCCCGGCGCGCAGTAGGCCGAGGAAACGGCAAGGGCGCCCCCTCTCCGTGGAGAGGGGGCGCCCTTCGCGTCGTGTGACCGGTCGTCAGCTGCTGGAGCCGCGGCCGAGCTCCCACAGCTGGAGGCTGGCGGAGGAGTTGAGGGCGTAGGCGACGCCCGTGATGTCGTCGCGGGCGGCGACGAACTGCTTGCCCTGCCACAGCGGCAGCACCGGGACGTCGTCGGCGACGTCGTCCTGGATCTCGGTCAGGCTGCCGGTGGCGCTGGCCCGGTCGGCCTCGCGGCGGGACTCCGGGATCAGCGTGTTGATGATCCGGTTGTTGGTGTAGGGCGACTTGAGGAAGTTGTCCTTGTCGAGGAACGGCGCGAGGAAGTTGTCGGCGTCCGGGAAGTCGGGGAACCAGCCCATGCCGTAGACGTCGTAGTCGCCCTTGCGTTCGGCCGTCTGGTACGTCGCCCAGGGGGTGCCCTCGACGCTGACGTCGAACAGGCCGGTGTCGTTGAGCTGCTGCTTGAGGACCTCGAACTCCTGCTTGGTGGCCGGACCGTAGTGGTCGGTCGTGTAGTGCAGCGTGAGCTTCACCGGGGTGGTGATGTTCGCCGCGGTCAGCAGGCTCTTGGCCTTGGAGACGTTCGGGTCTCCGTACTTGTTGAAGAAGGAGTTGGAGTGGCCGGTCACGGAGGCCGGGACCAGCGAGTACAGCGGCTCGGCCTGGGTGCCGTACACCTTGGCGACGAGTTCGTCGCGGTTGATGACCTGGGCCATGGCCTGGCGGACGGCCTTGGACTTGACCGTGGGCGCGTCGGTGTTGAAGCCGAGGTAGCGGATCTCCAGGCCGGACATCTCGACGAGGTCGACGTTGGCGTCGTCGCCGGTGTCGAGCTTCTTGATCTGGGACGGCGACATGGTGCGGGTCATCAGGTCGATGTCGCCCTTGTTGATCGCCTCGCCCATGGCGGCGGCGTCCTTGTACGAGCGCATGACGACCTGCTCGTTGTTCACCTTCACGCTGCCCTTGTAGTTCGGGTTCTTGGTGAAGGTGGCCGAGACCAGCTCGTCGTTCTTGACGTCGGCCTTGAAGGTGTAGGGGCCGGAACCGTCGATGTCGAAGCCGTCGCGGAGCTTGTCCTTCTCGTAGTCCTTCGGGTTCACGATGCCCGCGACCGGGGTGGACAGCTTGTACGGGAAGGTGGCGTCGGCGGCCTTGAGGTGGAAGATGACCTCGCGGTCGCCCTGCGTCTCGATGGTGTCGATGTTCGAGAGGAGGGCGTAGACGCCGGTGTCGGACTTGATCCGCAGGGCGCGCTGCATGGACCACTTGACGTCCTCGGCGGTGACGGCGTTGCCGTCGGAGAACTTCAGGCCCTCGCGCAGCTTGCAGGCGTAGCGCTCGCTGCCGCTGTCGGTGAAGGAGCAGCTCTCGGCGGCGTCGGGGACCGGGTCGCCCTCGCCCTTGGGCTGACTCATCAGGGTCTGCACCGTCTGACGCAGGATGTTCCAGCCGCCGACGTCGTAGGAATACGCGGGATCGACCGGCGCCGGGGCGTCCTTCGTGGCGGTGAACCCGTCGGTGGTGCCGACGACGATCGCGCCGTCACTCGCGCTGCCACTGTCGGATCCACCGCACGCGGCGAGAACCGGAGTGAGCAGGCCGATCACAGCCGGCAGCACCAAAGTCTTGCGGTTCATGCTCGAAGTTCTCCAGAGCTGTTCGAGTCCGTGTATCCGGCATGCAGGGGTGTCGAAGCGGACCACGGGGGTAACGGCGATGTTCTCGCGATGAGATTAGTCCGCGCCCGCAGGAGGGTTCACGGGCGCATGAGTTGAGGTCCCATCACTCAGTGGAACCGGCTGTGGACAGACCGAAAACCCGACGGCGGCAGGATTAGTGCAGCGTCTCCCCAATCGGGACACAAGGGCGCCTGAATTCCCCCCGATCAGGGGGAAGCGGCACACCCGGGCAACGTTGTCGACCCCCGTGCACGTGGGGAACGTCACATGCCCAATGACGGGGGCGGGTATCGGAATTCAGCCGCTTGAACAGTTGCGAATTCCGTTGAATGACCTACGCCGGGATTTCACCCAATGCTGTTCGCACGCTGGGTGAACGGCTAGCGCATTTCCGTCATCAGTCCGCGTAGGAATGCCAGGTCGACCTCTTCCAGGGAGGTGACCACGGTGCGCCGCTCGGCCGGGGCGATAGGCGCGACGGACGGTACGGCGACCACCTGGCACCCGGCGGCCTCGGCCGCGGCGACACCGGTGGCGGTGTCCTCGACGACCGCGCATCTGGCCGGATCGACCCCGAGGCCGGCGGCGGCGAGCAGATACGGGTCCGGATAGGGCTTGGTGCGGGAGACCTCGTCGCCGGCGATGGACAGGGTGAAGTGCTGGGTGCCCAGCGAGATCAGGACACGGTCGATGATCCGCCGGTGCGAGGCGGAGACCAGGGCGGTGGGGATCTGCTGCTCGTGGAGTTCGGCGAGCAGCCGCTTGGCGCCCGGCATCAGCGGCAGCGCGGTGCCGATGCGCTGCTCGAAGCCGTCGTTGAGCAGCACGCTGAGTTCGGCGAGCGTGATGGCCGCTCCGGTGGCCTCGATGAGGAACCCGGCACTGCGGGTCATGGGGCCGCCGACCACGACATGGCGCCAGGACTCGTCGAGGGTGTGGCCGAGGCGGGCGAAGATCTCGACCTCGACGTCCCACCAGAAGCCCTCGGTGTCCACCAGGGTGCCGTCCATGTCGAGGAGCACCGCCTGAAGCGCCGAGCCTTCCGCCGTGCGGGTTCCGAGCGCGGGGACCGTACTGGTCATCCGGGCGCACCTCCTTGAGGGACGACCAGGCCGGTTCCCATGCGGGGAACCGGCCTGCTGTGGACCGACCAGTGTACGACTTATCCGATCAGTGTGCTCTGTGGCACGCGTCTCGGCGCCGCACCGCACACGTACGGCTCAGCGCCGCACACCTGCGGGCTCACCGTGCGTTGAAGTACTTCGCCTCCGGGTGGTGGATCACGATGGCGTCCGTGGACTGCTCGGGGTGGAGCTGGAACTCCTCGGACAGCTGGACGCCGATCCGCTCGGGCTGGAGCAGGTCGGCGATCTTGGCGCGGTCCTCCAGGTTGGGGCAGGCGCCGTAGCCGAGGGAGAAGCGGGCGCCCCGGTACTTCAGGGCGAACATGTCCTCGACGTCGCTCGGGTCCTCGCCGGCGAAGCCCAGCTCCGCACGGACGCGCGCGTGCCAGTACTCGGCGAGTGCCTCGGCCAACTGGACGGACAGGCCGTGCAGTTCGAGGTAGTCGCGGTAGGAGTTGGCCTCGAAGAGCTTGGCGGTCCGCTCACCGATGCGGGAGCCGACGGTGACGACCTGGAGGCCGACCACGTCCGTCTCCCCGGACTCCTCCGGGCGGAAGAAGTCGGCGAGGCACAGCCGGCGGCCGCGACGCTGGCGCGGGAACGTGAACCGGGTGCGCTCGTTGCCGCGTTCGTCCAGGATGATCAGGTCGTCGTCCTTGGAGACGCAGCGGAAGTAGCCGTAGACCACGGCCGCCTCCAGCAGGTTCTCGGTCTGGAGCTGGTCCAGCAGGCCGCGCAGCCGGGGACGGCCTTCGCTCTCCACGAGTTCCTCGTACGAGGGGCCCTCGCCGGTGCGGGCCTGCTTGAGGCCCCACTGGCCCTTGAAGAGGGCGCCCTCGTCGAGCCAGCTCGCGTACTCCTTGAGCTGGATGCCCTTGATGACGCGGGTGTCCCAGAACGGCGGGGTGGGCACCGGGTTGTCGACGGCGACGTCGGAGCGGACGTGGCCCTCCTCGGGCCGCTCCTCGGCCTCGACGGTGGCGGTCGGCCGCACCCGGCGCTGCTTCAGTTCCGGCAGGCTGGCGCCGGGTACTCCGCGCTTGACGCCGATGAGCGCGTCCATCAGGCGCAGGCCCTCGAAGGCGTCGCGGGCGTAGCGGACCTCGCCCTCGTAGATCTCGTGCAGGTCCTGCTCGACATAGGCACGGGTGAGGGCGGCGCCGCCCAGGATCACCGGGTAACTGGCCGCCAGGCCACGCTGGTTGAGCTCCTCCAGGTTCTCCTTCATGATCACCGTGGACTTGACCAGCAGGCCGGACATGCCGATGACGTCGGCCCGGTGCTCGTCGGCGGCCTCCAGGATCGCGGAGACGGGCTGCTTGATGCCGAGGTTGACGACGTTGTAGCCGTTGTTGGACAGGATGATGTCGACGAGGTTCTTGCCGATGTCGTGGACATCGCCGCGCACGGTGGCGAGCACGATGGTGCCCTTGCCCTCGGAGTCCGACTTCTCCATGTGCGGTTCGAGGTAGGCGACCGCGGACTTCATGACCTCGGCGGACTGGAGGACGAACGGCAGCTGCATCTGGCCCGAGCCGAACAGCTCGCCGACGACCTTCATGCCGTCCAGCAGGGTCTCGTTGACGATGTCGAGGGCGGGGCGGTCCTGGAGGGCCGCGTCCAGGTCGGCCTCCAGGCCGTTCTTCTCGCCGTCGATGATGCGGCGCTTGAGGCGCTCCTCCAGCGGGAGGGCGGCCAGTTCCTCGGCCTTGCCGGCCTTGAGGGACTTGGCGGTGGCGCCCTCGAAGAGGGCCATCAGCTTCTGGAGCGGGTCGTAGCCCTCGGCGCGGCGGTCGTAGACCAGGTCGAGGGCGGTCCCCACCTCCTCCTCTGAGAATCGGGCGATCGGCAGGATCTTGCTCGCGTGCACGATCGCCGAGTCCAGGCCCGCCTTGACGCACTCGTCGAGGAAGACGGAGTTCAGCAGGATGCGGGCGGCCGGGTTGAGGCCGAAGGAGATGTTGGACAGGCCGAGCGTGGTCTGGACGTCCGGGTGGCGGCGCTTGAGTTCGCGGATCGCCTCGATGGTGGCGATGCCGTCCCCCCGGGACTCCTCCTGGCCGGTGCAGATGGTGAAGGTCAGGGTGTCGATGAGGATGTCCGACTCGTGGATGCCCCAGTTCCCGGTCAGGTCCTCGATCAGCCGTTCGGCGATCTCGACCTTCTTCTCGGGGGTGCGGGCCTGGCCCTCCTCGTCGATGGTCAGCGCGATCAGCGCGGCGCCGTGCTCGCGCGCCAGCGTGGTGACCTTGGCGAAGCGGGACTCCGGGCCGTCGCCGTCCTCGTAGTTGACGGAGTTGATGACGGCGCGGCCCCCGAGCTTCTCCAGTCCGGCCTGGATGACCGGGACCTCGGTGGAGTCCAGGACGATCGGCAGCGTGGAGGCGGTGGCGAAACGGCCGGCCAGCTCCCGCATGTCGGCGACGCCGTCCCGGCCGACGTAGTCCACGCAGAGGTCCAGCATGTGGGCGCCCTCGCGGATCTGCTCGCGGGCCATCTCCACACAGTCGTCCCAGCGGGCGTCCAGCATGGCCTCGCGGAACTTCTTGGAACCGTTGGCGTTGGTGCGCTCGCCGATGGCCAGGTACGAGGTGTCCTGGCGGAACGGGACGGTCTGGTAGAGGGAGGCGGCGCCGGGCTCGGGGCGCGGGTCGCGCTCGGGCGGGGTGACGCCCCGGACCCGCTCGACGACCTGGCGCAGGTGCTCGGGGGTGGTGCCGCAGCAGCCGCCGATGAGGGAGAGGCCGTAGTCCCGTACGAAGGTCTCGTGGGCGTCGGCCAGCTCGGAGGGGGTGAGCGGGTAGCTGGCGCCGTCCTTGCCGAGGACGGGCAGGCCGGCGTTGGGCATGCACGACAGCGCGATACGGGAGTGCCGGGAGAGGTAGCGCAGGTGCTCACTCATCTCGGCGGGGCCGGTGGCGCAGTTCATGCCGATCATGTCGATGCCGAGCGGCTCCAGCGCGGTGAGCGCGGCACCGATCTCGGAGCCCAGCAGCATGGTGCCGGTCGTCTCGACGGTGACGGAGACGACGATCGGGACGTCCAGGCCGGCGATCTCGCGGGCGCGGTGGGCGCCGATCACGGCGGCCTTGGTCTGGAGCAGGTCCTGAGTGGTCTCCACGATCAGCGCGTCCGCGCCGCCCGCGATCAGGCCCTCGGCGTTCTGCTGGAAGGCGTCGCGGATCGTGGTGTACCCGATGTGACCGAGGGTGGGCAGCTTGGTGCCGGGGCCGATGGAGCCGAGCACCCAGCGCTGGCGGCCGTCGCGGGCGAGATAGCCGTCGGCGGTCTCGCGCGCGATCCGGGCGCCCGCCTCGGAGAGTTCGTAGACGCGCTCGGGGATGTCGTACTCGGCCATCGCCGCGTAGTTGGCGCCGAAGGTGTTGGTCTCGACGCAGTCCACGCCCGCGTCGAAGTACGCCTCGTGGACCGAGCGGACGATGTCGGGGCGGGTCAGGTTCAGGATCTCGTTGCAGCCCTCCAGCTGCTGGAAGTCGTCGAGGGTGGGGTCCTGCGCCTGGAGCATGGTGCCCATGGCTCCGTCGGCGACCACCACCCGTGCGGCGAGCGCCTCTCGGAGCGCGGACACACGGGTCCGGCTGTCGGCGGAAGGGGACGGCGGCAACGAGGCCATGAAGGGCTCCCTTGGATGCGACGGCTGTCGGCTATGCGGTGCGCCGGGCCGGGCCCGGGCGTGGACGCACTGCGCCAGCCTAACCGGGTGTGGGCTTGGATGGGCAGGGCGTCCATGTGGCGGACGAGTGAGAGGGCTGGTGGGGCGGCGGATGGGCGAGTATGTCGCCCACCACGGCGTCCGCGCCGCGCACGGGAACCGCAGGTGAGGTGAGCCACGGGAACCGCACGTGCGGCGGGCACGGACCACGCCTGGTGTAACAGGTGTCGACCGACCATTAGCGGAGAGTCGGCATGGACCGGTAGTGTTCGACATTGCCGAACGACGGTTACGGCAGTCTTACGGCGAAGGTCGTAGGGGACGGAGGCAGGACTGCGATGGCACGGAACATCCAGTCGCTCGAACGGGCGGCCGCGATGCTGCGGCTGCTCGCGGGCGGCGAGCGACGGCTCGGCCTGTCCGACATCGCCTCGTCACTGGGTCTGGCCAAGGGCACCGCGCACGGCATACTGCGCACCCTTCAGCAGGAGGGGTTCGTCGAGCAGGAGGAGGCCTCGGGGCGCTACCAGCTGGGCGCCGAGCTGCTGCGGCTCGGCACCACCTACCTGGACGTGCACGAGCTGCGGGCCCGGGCGCTGGTATGGACGGACGACCTGGCCCGGTCCAGCGGTGAGAGCGTCTACCTGGGCGTTCTCCATCAGCAGGGTGTGCTGATCGTGCACCACGTGTTCCGGCCCGACGACAGCCGGCAGGTGCTGGAGATCGGGGCGATGCAGCCGCTGCACTCCACGGCCCTCGGCAAGGTGCTGTCGGCCTACGACCCGGTGGCACACAGCGAGGCCCTGGAGGCCGACCGCAAGCCGTTCACCGACCGCACGACCTGCGACCTGGACGCTTTCGAACACCTCCTCGACATCACGCGCGCACGGGGATACGCGGCGGACGTGGAGGAGACGTGGGAGGGCGTGGCCTCGGTCGCGGCCCCGATCCACGACCGGCGGCGCATGCCGGTGGGCGCGGTGGGCATCACGGGCGCCGTGGAGCGGCTGTGCAAGGACGGGGAGCTGCAGCCCGAGCTGATCGCCGCGGTGCGCGACTGCGCCCGGGCGGTCTCGCGCGACCTGGGCGCGGGACGGTTCTGACCGCGCTCCACTGATCACCACTGAGGCCGGTCCGCCTGTCGGCGGACCGGCCTCAGTCGTACTCTGATGTGGACAAAACAGAACAAAAGTGGAGTTCAGTGGGGCTGCCGCAGCGGATCCGGGCCGCGATCCCGACAAAGATCGACAACTCACGGCAATCAATAACGATCGCGCTTTCGATAACAGAACTCTTGACGCACACGTAACGCCGGAGCGAGACTCCCGTCCATCGGTCGGCATTGTCGAACACCTACCGGCAATACGCGCTAGAGTGTGACAACGCCAAAGGCCGGATTCGCTCTCACCCACGAGGGCGCCAACACCCCGACGGGACTCGGGGTTCGGCTTCCCTGGACGAAGGACAAAGGAGTCGCGGGTGTCCAGCTCCGACATCTTCATCGGCGAGACCATCGGTACCGCCATACTCATCCTGCTCGGCGGCGGTGTGTGCGCCGCCGTCACGCTCAAGGCCTCCAAGGCCCGTAACGCCGGCTGGCTCGCCATCGCCTTCGGTTGGGGCTTCGCCGTCATGACGGCGGTCTACATCTCCGGACCGCTGTCCGGCGCCCATCTCAACCCGGCCGTCACCGTCGCCCTCGCGATCAAGAACAGCGACTGGAGCAACGTTCCGGTCTACTTCGCCGGCCAGCTGCTCGGCGCGCTGATCGGCGCGACCTTGGTGTGGGTCGCCTACTACGGCCAGTTCCACGCGCACCTGACCGACAAGGAGATCGTCGGCGGTCCGGGCGCGCAGGCCACCACGGCCAAGGCCGTCGAGGCGGAGGAGAAGGGCGCCGGCCCGGTCCTCGGCATCTTCTCCACCGGTCCCGAGATCCGGAACGTGGTGCAGAACCTCGCCACGGAGATCATCGGCACCGTCGTGCTGATCCTGGCGGTCCTCACGCAGGGCCTCAACGACAAGGGCAACGGCCTCGGTGTGCTGGGCGGCCTGATCACCGCCCTGGTGGTCGTCTCCATCGGTCTCTCGCTCGGCGGCCCGACGGGTTACGCCATCAACCCGGCCCGTGACCTCGGCCCGCGTATCGTGCACGCGCTGCTCCCCCTGCCCAACAAGGGCGGTTCCGACTGGAGCTACGCCTGGATCCCGGTGGTCGGTCCGCTGATCGGCGGAGCGATAGCCGCGGGCATCTACAACGTCGCTTTTGCTTAGAAGCAGGCCTCCGCTACCGGCAGAACTCCGCTGAAGCAGCAGACGTACCGCCACACACCACGGATCTTCGAGGAGCACACAGTGACCGACGCCCACACCGCGGGCCCCTTCATCGCCGCGATCGACCAGGGCACGACCTCCAGCCGCTGCATCGTCTTCGACAAGGACGGCCGCATCGTCGCGGTCGACCAGAAGGAGCACGAGCAGATCTTCCCCAAGCCGGGCTGGGTCGAACACAACGCCAACGAGATCTGGACCAACGTCCAGGAAGTCGTCGCCGGGGCCATCCGGAAGGCCGGCATCACCCGCGACGACATCAAGGCCATCGGCATCACCAACCAGCGCGAGACCACCGTGCTGTGGGACAAGAACACCGGTGAGCCCGTCCACAACGCCATCGTCTGGCAGGACACCCGCACCGACGCCCTCTGCCGGGAGCTCGGCCGCAACGTCGGCCAGGACCGCTTCCGCCGCGAGACCGGCCTCCCGCTGGCCTCCTACTTCGCCGGCCCCAAGGCCCGCTGGCTGCTCGACAACGTCGACGGCCTCAAGGAGCGCGCCGAGGCCGGCGACATCCTCTTCGGCACCATGGACTCCTGGGTCATCTGGAACCTGACCGGCGGGACCGACGGCGGCCGGCACGTCACCGACGTCACCAACGCCTCCCGCACCCTGCTGATGAACCTGCACACCATGCAGTGGGACGAGAAGATCGCCGAATCCATCGGCGTCCCGCTGCAGATCCTGCCCGAGATCCGGTCCTCCGCCGAGGTGTACGGCGAGGTCACCGGCGGCAGCCTCGGCGAGCTGCTCGGCGGCATCCCGGTCGCCTCCGCGCTCGGCGACCAGCAGGCGGCCCTGTTCGGCCAGACCTGTTTCTCCGAGGGCGAGACCAAGTCCACCTACGGCACCGGCACCTTCATGGTGATGAACACCGGCACCAAGATCATCAACTCCTACGCGGGCCTGCTGACCACGGTCGGCTACAAGATCGGCGACCAGCCGACCGTGTACGCGCTGGAGGGCTCGATCGCCGTCACCGGCTCGCTGGTGCAGTGGATGCGCGACCAGATGGGCCTGATCTCCACCGCGGCCGAGATCGAGACGCTCGCGCTCTCGGTCGAGGACAACGGCGGCGCCTACTTCGTGCCGGCCTTCTCCGGTCTGTTCGCTCCGCACTGGCGCTCGGACGCCCGCGGTGTCATCGCCGGCCTGACCCGGTACGTCACCAAGGCGCACCTGGCCCGCGCCGTCCTGGAAGCCACCGCCTGGCAGACCCGCGAGATCGCGGACGCCATGGTGAAGGACTCCGGCGACGAGCTGGTGACCCTCAAGGTCGACGGCGGCATGACCTCCAACAACCTGCTGATGCAGACGCTCTCCGACGTCCTCGACGCACCCGTGGTGCGCCCGATGGTCGCCGAGACCACCTGTCTCGGCGCCGCCTATGCCGCCGGCCTCGCCGTCGGCTTCTGGTCCAGCACCGACGAACTGCGCGCCAACTGGCGCCGGGCCGCCGAGTGGACCCCCCACATGGACGCGGAGACCCGCGACCGTGAGTACAAGAACTGGCTCAAGGCCGTCGAGCGGACCATGGGCTGGATCGACGACGAGAGCTGACGAGAGCGAGCGCGCTCTCACGATCGAGCTCTGACGAGGAGTAAGAACCCGACATGACCAGTCAGTCCACCCTGCAGTCCGTGCCTGCCCTGGGAACGCACCCGGCCTCCGGCTCGCTTCCGAGCCGGGCCGAGACCAGGGAGCAGCTCTCCAAGGCGTCGTACGACCTTCTTGTGATCGGCGGCGGCATCCTGGGCATCTCCACCGCCTGGCACGCCGCGCAGTCCGGTCTCAGGGTGGCCCTGGTCGACGCCGGCGATTTCGCCGGCGCCACCTCCTCCGCCTCCTCCAAGCTCCTCCACGGCGGTCTGCGCTACCTGCAGACCGGCGCGGTGAAGCTGGTGGCGGAGAACCACTTCGAACGCCGTGCGGTCTCCCGCCAGGTGGCCCCCCACCTGGCGAACCCGCTCACGTTCTACCTCCCCGTGTACAAGGGCGGTCCGCACGGCGCGGCGAAGCTCGGGGCGGGCGTGTTCGCCTACTCCGCGCTCTCCGCGTTCGGTGACGGCGTCGGCCACCTGCTCTCGCCCGCGCGGGCGCAGCGGGACGTGCCGGAGCTGCGCACCGAGAACCTCAAGGCCGTGGCCGTGTACGGCGACGACCAGATGAACGACGCGCGCATGGCGCTGATGACGGTCCGCGCGGCCGTCGAGGCGGGCGCGGTCGTCCTCAACCACGCCCAGGTCACCGGCCTGCGCTTCACCAAGGGCCGGGTGACCGGCGCCGACCTCAAGGACGCGGTCTCCGGCGAGGAGTTCGGCGTCAACGCCCGGCTGGTGCTCAACGCGACCGGCCCCTGGGTCGACCACCTGCGCCGGCTGGAGGACCCGAACGCGGCCCCGTCCATCCGCCTGTCGAAGGGCGCGCACCTGGTCCTGAAGCGGACGGCCCCGTGGAAGGCCGCCCTCGCGACCCCCATCGACAAGTACCGGATCACCTTCGCCCTCCCCTGGGAGGACATGCTCCTGCTCGGCACCACCGACGAGGAGTACGAGGGCGACCCGGCGGACGTCTCCGTCACCGAGAAGGACATCGCCCAGATCCTGGACGAGGCCGCGTTCTCGGTCCGGGACCAGCAGCTCCGGCGCGACCTGATCACCTACTCCTTCGCGGGCCTGCGGGTGCTGCCGGGCGGCCCCGGCGACACCGCGAAGGCCAAGCGGGAGACCGTGGTCACCGAGGGCAAGGGCGGCATGCTGTCCGTCGCGGGCGGCAAGTGGACCACGTTCCGGCACATCGGCCGTACGGTGATGGAGAAGCTGGAGGCGCTGCCGGGGCACCCGCTGGGCGACGACTTCGAGCCGATCGCCTCGCTGCCGAAGAAGCTGCCGCTGCCCGGCGTCGCCAACCCCCGGGCGGTCGCCCACCGGCTGCTGGTGGACAGCCCGGCCCCCGGCCCGCGCATGGCCGCCGACACGGCCAAGCACCTGGCCACCCACTACGGTTCGCTGGCCTTCGACATAGCCCGGCTCGCCAACGAGCACCCGGACCTGGCCGAACGGGTCCACCCGGACGCCCCGGAGATCTGGGCGCAGGTCGTGTGGGCCCGGGACAACGAGTGGGCCGAGACGACGGACGACGTGCTGCGCCGGCGTACCACCCTGACGATCCGCGGCCTGGCCACGGACGACGTCAAGGCCAAGGTCCAGGACCTGCTCGACAAGAAGTGACCCGCCGCGAGGCGGACGAGATACGGGCGGTGCGCCGGGTCCCCTGACCGGTCCGGCAGCCGCTGGAGTCGGCCCCGCCGTACCGGGGTCGGGTCTGCGAAGGGGCGGCTCCTCTCCCCTGGGGAGCCGCCCCCTTCGCGCGCCCGTTGTCAGTGCCGCACATGGCTGATCGACGGCGAGGGCGCGATGCCGTTCGGCGCGGAGTTCGGGTCCACCACGGCCGTGCCGGGCTTCACCGGCTGGGTGCGGCACTGGGCGTCCGGCAGGGAGTGGTTCGACGCGGAGTGAGACCGCCGCCCGGCGGCCACCTGTGCGTACAACCCGCACCGGGAGGTCGTCGCGGCCGGTGTCGAACGCGGTGCGGTGGTGCCCTGGGAAGCGCTGCGGCCGCCGGCGGCCGAGAGCGGGGCGCTCACCGGTCCCGGCCGGTGCCCGGCACCACGGTCTGACGGTGGCCTGACCAGGTCGCATAATGTGGCTGAGACATCGGATGTCTCAGCGACAAGGAGGCCGGTATGGCAGTCACCGATGAGGCGATCGAGAAGATCAAGGACATGATCGTCTCCGGTGCGCTGCGCCCCGGTGACCGGTTGCCGAAGGAGAGCGAACTCGCCGCCGAACTCGGCCTGTCCCGCAACTCGTTGCGGGAGGCGGTGCGCGCCCTGTCGCTGATCCGGATCCTGGACGTACGGCAGGGCGACGGCACCTACGTGACCAGCCTGGACCCGCAACTGCTCCTGGAGGCGATGAGCTTCGTCGTCGACTTCCACCGTGACGACACGGTCCTGGAGTTCCTCGCGGTGCGCCGGATCCTGGAGCCGGCCGCGACCGCGATGGCCGCCTCCCGGATCAGCGAGCAGCAACTGAACGCGCTGACAGCCCAGTTGGACGCGCTGGGTGCCGCGCCCTCGGTGGAGGAGCTGGTCGCCTGCGACCTGGAGTTTCACCGGGGCATCGTGCAGAGCTCCGGGAACTCGGTGCTCTGCTCGCTGCTTGACGGGCTGTCCGGGCCGACCACCCGGGCCCGGATCTGGCGCGGGCTGACCCAGGAGGACGCGGTCGCCCGGACCCTGCGCGAGCACCGGGCGATCCTGGCCGCGCTGCGCGACCGGGACGCGGAGGCGGCCCGCTCCTGGGCGACCGTGCACATCGCGAGCGTGGAGCAGTGGCTGCGCAGCAGCCTGTGAAGCGCTTACTGCCCGTGAGCGGTTCCTCGCCGAATCGGGGTGTTCGAGGGCGGCGAACGGGGCAGTGATCCGTTCACTCCCCCGTGCAAGGGGGCTGCGGGCGCCCCCGCCGGACGCCGTAAGGTTGGGGCGTACGCGAGGGTACGTCGGAAGGAGGCGCTGGGTGATCGAGCTGGAGGGGGTTCCCGAGCTGATCGACCCAGTCATGGTGGCCGCGTTCGAAGGCTGGAACGATGCCGGCGACGCCGCCTCCACCGCGGTCGCGCATCTGGAGCGGGAATGGAAGGGCGAGGTGTTCGCGGCCCTGGACGCCGAGGACTACTACGACTTCCAGGTGAACCGCCCCACGGTGTGGATGGACGCCGGCGTGCGCAAGATCACGTGGCCGACCACACGGCTGTCGGTGGTCCGGGTCGGCGGCGACAAGCCGCGCGACCTGGTGCTGGTGCGGGGCATCGAGCCGTCCATGCGCTGGCGCTCGTTCTGCAACGAGCTCCTCGGCTTCGCCCACGAACTGGGCGTGGAGCTGGTGGTCGTCCTGGGCGCCCTGCTCGGTGACACCCCGCACACGCGTCCGGTGCCGGTCAGCGGGGTCACGTCCGACCCGGATCTGGCCCAGCGGATGGACCTGGAGGAGACCAAGTACGAGGGTCCGACGGGCATCGTCGGCGTCCTCCAGGAGGCCTGCACGCACGCGGGCGTCCCGGCGGTCTCGCTCTGGGCGGCCGTCCCGCACTACGTCTCCCAGCCGCCCAACCCGAAGGCCACGCTGGCGCTGCTGAACCGCCTGGAGGACCTGCTCGACCTGCGGATCCCGCTGGGCGAGCTGGCCGAGGACGCGCGCGCCTGGCAGGTCGGGGTGGACCAGCTGGCCGCCGAGGACACCGAGGTCGCGGAGTACGTGCAGACGCTGGAGGAGGCCCGGGACACCGCCGAACTGCCGGAGGCGTCGGGCGAGGCGATCGCTCGTGAGTTCGAGCGCTATCTGCGGCGCCGGGATGTGAACCCGCCGCCCGGCGGCCACGCCACGGCGGACGGCACCGACAGCGCGTCGTACCTGCGGGACAACCCGAGCGGCAAGACCCGGCCGCCCAGACCCCCGAAGCCCGACACGCCCGGGAACCCGGGGAATCCCGCGGACACCGACGACTCCGCGGACTCCGACGAGGACCTGGGCCCGGAGGGCGGGGACACCTCCGAGGACTGACCGAGGGCCGGACGAGGGGCGGTACGCGTGACGCGTACCGCCCCTTCTTCCTGTCACGCCTCAGGCGTCGACCACGGTGACGGAGTACGTCGTGCCGGGCGTCGGCGCGGTCGTGAAGCGGGCGTTGGGCAGATAGAGCCGGCCGCCGTACGCGGCGACCGTGGTCGGGACGTCGAAGGCCGGGTCGGTGATCCGCCGTTGGAAGACCCCGCCGCGGCCGTCCGGGGCCAGCCGGAAGACGTCGATGGCGTTCTGCCGGTTCTGGACGGCGTACAGCGTGCGCCCGCGGACCAGCAGGCCGTCGCCGTTGCCGAGCGGGGCCGCGTCGCCCAGGTCGACGGTCTCGGTGACGCCGGTGCGCGGGTCGACGCGGTGCAGCAGGCCGACCCCTCCTTGGACGACGAGGAGTGCGGAGCCGTCGGGGGTGCGGGCGATGCCGTTGGCGTTGATGGCGCCGTCGGCCGTCTGGCTCCAGTCGCCGGTGAGCGGCAGCCGCACGACGTCCTCGGCGGCCGGCAGCGCGCCGTCCCGGCCGAGCGGGAGGCCGTAGAGCACCGGCTGGTAGGACTCGGTGAACCAGGCGGCGCGCGGGGTCAGCACGACGTCGTTGGCGAAGCTCGGGGTGGCGGTGGCGAGGGTGTAGGAGGCGAGGGTCTCGCCGCTGCGGGCGTCGACCACGCGGGCGCCGAAGCCGCGTGCGGCCACGAACAGCCGTCCGTGGGCGTCGAGTTTGAGGCCGACGGCGGGGGTGCCGGGGCCGGTGGAGACCACCTTGCCGGTGCCGGTGCGCAGGTCGGCGCGGTAGATGGAGCCGTCGGCGAGGGAGCCGAGGTAGGCGTAGGGCCCGGCGCCGATGGTGATGCCCTCCGGCTGCCAGCCGTCGGGGAGGGCGAGGGAAGCGGGGCGGGGGGTCGCGTCGGCGTGGGTGCCTGAGGCGAGGGCGCCGAGGGTTGCCGTGCCGATCGTGAGGAGGCCGCGTCGGCTCAGGGGGTGGGCCACGGGGTGCCTTCCGCGTGGGGACCGACCGGCAGTTGGCCGGTCCGACGGTCAACTGACCGTCGTAGCCCATCACATGTGTCGCACCGAGCACACCGGCGTCGGCCGATCGACAGGACTTCGACAGTTGGGAGTGCGCGTCGAGTCGTTCCCGCGGGTGCGTTGTGGCTGAGCGCGCGGTTCCCCGCGCCCCTGAAGGACAGGAGCGCGGGGCCGGCGTTTCTTAGAGAGCTACGCCCAGCAGCGCGTCCACCGCTCGGGATACGACCCCGGGCGCGCCCGTGTCCGAACCCCCCTGGTCCTGCTGGAGTGCGGCCCAGCGGTCCACCGCCGCCAATGCGGCAGGGGCGTCCAGGTCGTTGCTCAGGGCCTCGCGGATCTCCTCCACCAGGGCCTCGGCCGGCGGGCCGTCCGGGCGGGAGACCGCTGCTCGCCAGCGGTCGAGGCGGGTCACCGCGTCCGCCAGGACCTGGTCGGTCCACTCCCAGTCCGCGCGGTAGTGGTGGGAGAGCAGGGTGAGGCGGATGGCGGCCGGGTCGACGCCGTCACGGCGCAGCTGGGAGACGAAGACCAGGTTGCCCTTGGACTTGGACATCTTCTCGCCGTCGAGGCCGACCATGCCGGCGTGGACGTACGCCTTGGCCATCGGGAACTCGCCGGTGAGCACCTGGGCGTGCGAGGCGCCCATCTCGTGGTGCGGGAAGGCGAGGTCGGAGCCGCCGCCCTGGACGTCGAAGGTCATGCCGAGGTGGTCGAGGGCGATGGCCACGCACTCGATGTGCCAGCCCGGGCGGCCGCGGCCGAGGGAGCCGCCGTCCCAGCTGGGTTCGCCCTCGCGGGCGGCCATCCACAGCATCGGGTCGAGGGGGTTCTTCTTGCCCGGGCGGTCGGGGTCGCCACCGCGCTCGGCGGACAGCAGCCGCATGGCGGCCGCGTCGAGGCCCGAGACCTCGCCGAAGTGCGGGTCGGACTCGACGGAGAAGTAGACGTCGCCTTCGAGTTCGTAGGCGGCGCCGAGGTCGCGCAGCCGCTCGACCAGCGGCACGATGCCGGGTATCGCCTCGACCGCGCCTATGTAGTGCTGCGGGGGCAGCATCCGCAGGGCGGTCATGTCCTCGCGGAAGAGGGCCGTCTCCTTCTCGGCGAGGGCGACCCAGTCGACGCCGTCGCGCTCGGCGCGCTCCAGGAGCGGGTCGTCGACGTCCGTCACGTTCTGGACGTAGTGCACCTGCCGCTTGGTGTCGAGCCACACACGCTGAACCAGGTCGAACGCGTTGTAGGTCGCCGCGTGTCCCATGTGGGTGGCGTCGTACGGGGTGATGCCGCAGACATAGATACGGGCGACGGGACCGGGGTCGAGGGTGACAGGACCGCCGGTCGCGGTGTCGTGGATCCTCAGGTCGCGGCCCTGACCAGGCAGGGCGGGGACCTCGGAAGCGGGCCAGGCATGCATGTACATGAGCGTAACCGGACCCGAGTTCGGTATACGAACCGGACCAGGCCAGATGGCCGGGAAGGCACTCTTGATCTTGCGTCCGTGATGTGCTGCGGGCCGGTCACACGGGCGGCCACGGGATGGCCGGCCACTCTCCGCTCGGTTCCGGGTGCTTTCCGGTGGTGAGCAGCGCGTCGACACGCGCGCGCGTGGCGTCGAGTTCGGCGGTGGTGATCAGCTCGGCCAGCCGGGCCCCCAGAGCCCCGCCGAGGGCCTCACGGAGCCCCTTGAGGGCCTCGACGGCATCTCCGGTGAGCGGCTCCCCCGCCCAGCCCCACAGCAGGGTGCGCAGCTTGTTCTCGGTGTTGAAGGTCACTCCGTGGTCGATGCCGTAGAGCCGCCCCTCGGCGGTGGGCAGCAGATGGCCGCCCTTGCGGTCGGCGTTGTTGATCACGGCGTCGAGGACGGCGAGCCGGCGCAGCCGCTCGTCGTCGGCGTGCACCAGCAGCGCGGTCCTCCCCTCGCCGACCTCGGCGAACCCGATCGCCTTCCAGCCCGGCTCCGGCTCCTCGGCGTCGACCAGGGCGAGCAGGTCGGCGCTCTCGGGGTCTATGTCGATCCAGAGCTGGCACATGCCCTCGCCGTAGGGGCCGTCGCGCAGCACGGTGGGCGGGACGAGGTCCCAGCCGGTGGCCGCGGCGACCTCGTAGGCGGCGACCTCGCGCTGGGCGAGGGTGCCGTCGGGGAAGTCCCACAGCGGGCGTTCCCCGGCGACCGGCTTGTAGACGCAGGACGCTTCCTGGCCGTCGTGCGCGACCGTGCAGAACAGCGCGGCGTTGGAGGCGTCGCGGATGCGGCCGCGTACCTTCAGCTCACCGTGGACGAGCAGTTCGCCGGGGGTCACGCTCCGCGGCGGTATCCGTTCTGGCGCGGACATACGTGTCCTTCCGGGTCGAGCGGGAGGCTGCACAGCGGGCACGGCGGCCGCCCGGCGTTGACGACGTCCAGGGCGCGTTTGGCGAAGGCCCTGGCCTGCGCGCCGGACAGCCGGACCCGCAGCATCGGGGGCCCGTTCTCCTCGTCCTGCAGGAGCCGCTCCTCGGCCTCGGCGAGGTCCTCGTCGGAGTCGGCGTCCAGTTCCACGAGCGCCTGCGCCTCGACGATCATGCGCTCTTCCTCGCCGTCCCAGGCGAGCGCCATGGTGCCGACGCGGAACTCCTCCTCGACGGGGGTGTCCAGCGGGGCGCTGTCGGCGATCTCGGTGGGTGCGACGGCGGGGACGGCCGCGTTGCCGCCGCTGCGCCGGACGACCTCGTCGAGGAGTTCGTCCATGCGTTCGGCGAGCGCGGCCACCTGGGTCTTCTCCAGGGCCACGCTGGTCGTCCGGGGGCCGGCCGTGGCCTGGAGGAAGAACGTACGGCGTCCGGGCAGTCCGACCGTGCCCGCGACGAAGCGGTCCGGCGGATCGTAGAGGAACACCTGACGGGACACGTCCTGTCTCCATGGGAATCGAGAGTGCGTGGGCTCGGAAGGGCGACTGACCGTGCGGGTTGCCGGTCGGCGACTACGTGGATCGCTTCACCCTACTGCGGCTGACGATCACGGCGCGCCGGCACCGCCACCGACCGGGGCGTCTTCCCCGGGAGGTTCCTCGCGGGGGGCAAGGGACGCGAAATCCCCGGTGTCCCCGAGACGAACGAGAAACGGCCGCAGGCGGGTGTAACGGATCGCGGTGATGGAACACGGTTCCACGGAGATCCGCTGGAAGAGGTCGAGAT
Source organism: Streptomyces sp. NPDC048417 (assembly GCF_040651615.1). Classification (NCBI taxonomy): domain Bacteria; kingdom Bacillati; phylum Actinomycetota; class Actinomycetes; order Kitasatosporales; family Streptomycetaceae; genus Streptomyces; species Streptomyces sp. NPDC048417. Next base: position 40,979 of record NZ_JBEZKI010000019.1, read on the forward strand.
GCAGGCCGAGCGCGTCCGCGACGAGCGACTTGATGATGTCGCCGTGCGAGCACATCAGGTAGACGGCGTCGGAGCCGTGGTCGCGCTCCACGCGCGCGTTCCACTCGCGGACGGCCTCGGCGGCGCGGGTCTGCATGGCGCGCATGGACTCCCCGCCCGGGAAGGCGGCCGCCGACGGGTGCGCCTGCACCACCTCCATCAGCGGCTCGTCCTTGAGTTCGGCGAGCTTGCGGCCGGACCAGTCTCCGTAGTGGGCCTCCCCGATCCGCTCGTCGGTGTGGGCGGTGAGCTCCGGGCGGGCGTCCAGCAGGGGGCGGATCGTCTCCTGGCAGCGCTGCAGGGGGCTGGCGACGACCTCCGAGATCGGCAGCCCGGCGAGCCGGCCGGGCAGCGCGGCGGCCTGGGCGGCTCCGCGCTCGTCGAGGGCGACGCCGGGCGTCCAGCCGGCGAGCAGCCCGGAGGTGTTGGCGGTGGACCGTCCGTGCCTTACGAGGATCAGCGTGGGCATGCGGCCCAGGGTAGGCGTTTGCCCGCCCAAGGCGTGCGCCGGTGGGGAGGGGCCGAACCCGCCCAGCGCGTCGGGGCTCCGTGCGTTCGGCCCCTCGACGCCGGCCGGGGCGGCCCGGAGGCGAGAAACGTCACGGAATGCGGTGCGGGCCGGGCGACGGGACAATACTCTCCGTGATCGTCGACTGTGCCATCTACCGGGACGGGGAGCGGACGGAGACCCCGCAGGACTTCTCCGACGCCCTCGCGGAGGCACGCGCGCGTGGCGACAGTTTCCTCTGGATCGGCCTGTACGAGCCGACGGAACGCGAGTTCGACCTGGTCACCGACGAGTTCGGGCTGCATCCGCTGGCCGTCGAGGACGCCCTGACCGCCCACCAGCGGCCCAAGCTGGAGGTGTACGACGACTCGCTGTTCGTCGTCCTGAAGCCGGTGACGTACGAGCCGAAGAGCGACACGGTGACCTCCGGTGAGCTGATGATCTTCATCGGGGACTCCTTCGTGGTGACTGTGCGCCACGGGACCCCCTCACCGCTCGGGGACATCCGGCGCCACCTCGAAGAGCAGCACGAGTTGCTCAAGCACGGGCCGACGGGAGTGCTGTACTCGATCTCCGACGCGGTCGTCGACAACTACCTGGAGGTCGCGACCGAACTGCAGAACGACCTGGAGGAGCTGGAGGCCGAGGTGTTCTCGCCGAGCGGCGGCAGCTCCCGGCACACCGCGTCGCGGATCTACACCTTCAAGCGGCAGATCCTGGAGTTCCGCCGGTCCACCGTGCCGCTGGCCCTGCCGATGACCAAGCTGGCGGGAGTGGGCCCGTACGGCAGCGGCCTGACGGTGCCCTTCGTGCGCGAGGACGCCCGCCCCTTCTTCCGGGACGTCAACGACCACCTCCTGCGCGTGAACGAGGGCGTGGAGGCCCTGGACCGGCTGGTGTCGGACGTCCTCAGCGCCCATCTCGCGCAGATGAGCGTGCGGCAGAACGACGACATGCGGAAGATCTCCGCGTGGGCGGCCATGGCGGCGGTCCCCACGCTGATCGCGGGGATCTACGGCATGAACTTCGACCACATGCCCGAGCTGCACTGGCTCTGGGGGTACCCGGCGGTGATCCTGGTCATGGCCGCCCTGGAGCTGGTGCTGTACCGGATGTTCAAGCGCCGCGGCTGGATGTGAGGCACTCGCGGCGGCCGGGCGCCCCTTCTGCTCAGGCGAGTTCGGGGGCGGGGGCGGGGGGGCCGCCCAGGGCGTTCCTGCGCTCCGGCATCCGCAGCGACACCATCCGGCGCCAGCCGGCGGCGCGCTCGTAGCCGTAGACGGCGTGGATGGCGAACGCGAGGAGCGCGGACCTGCCCTTCGGCCAGCCGAGGATGCGGCCCATGTGGGCCATGACGGCGAGGCTGACGTCCCGGTAGATCCGGATCTCGGCGAGCGCGCACGCGCGCAGGGTGCGCTGGATCGCGCGGCCGTGCCCGGCGGCCGCGTACCGCAGCAGTTCCTCGTGGCAGTAGGCGAGGTGGCCGTCCTCGTCGTCGGAGATCATCCGCACCGCGCGGCCGAGGTCCGGATGGTCGGCGAAGTGCCTGCGCAGCAGCTCCATCTGCTCCGAGGCGCGCTGCTCGGTGACCCGGCTGTGGGCGAGGTATATGACGATGTCGGCCACGGTGAGCGGCCGGTCGGCCCGGAGTCTGGCGTGGGCGAGCCCGATGCCGTGCCGCTCCAGGAGCATCGTGTAGTCGGTGTCGGGCGGGACCGGGACGGGGGTGAGCCCGCGCTTCTTCATGAGGGTGTTGAAGATGCGCCCGTGCTTGTCCTCGTCGGCGCCGTGGCGGGCGATCTTGGGGGCGAGGTCGCGTTCGCTCTCCGGTACCAGTGCGGCGATCCGCGTGTTCTCCCAGCCGCCCTGCGACTCGCCGCCGGCCGCGATGGAACAGAAGAGCCGGAAGGATTCGTCGTTGTCGAGGATCTCCCGGAACAGACTCTTGGCCGAAAGCATCGTGGGCACCCCTCCGGAGGACTCACCAGACCCGCAGAGAACGAGTCAAATGCCGCATCCGGACGGCTGCAACAGCTGTGCGGACGAACTCGGCCGAACGGAGGAGCCCCGGGGTCACACCGGGGGCGTAACCGCGCGGGCGCGGGCGCGTTGTTCTGGATGACGGCCGTGGCGGGGAAGACCCCCGAGCCCCCACCACGGCCGCGGACTTCTCTCTCGCCGGGGTGCTCAGGCGAGTCCGGCGCGCTCCAGGGCCTCGGCGCCGGCCCGCAGCGAGGCGAGCCGCTCGTCCAGGGCGAACCCGGCGGGCGCGAGGGACAGCGTGGTGACCCCGGCGGCCGCATAGGCCTTCATCCGGTCGGCGATCCGGTCCACGGAACCCAGCAGCGTGGTCTGGTCGATCAGGTCGTGCGGAACGGCGGCCGCGGCCCCGTTCTTGTCCCCGGACAGGTACTTGTCCTGGATCTCGGCGGCCTCCTGCTCGTACCCCATGCGCTGGGCGAGCTGGTTGTAGAAGTTCTGCTTGCGGCTGCCCATGCCGCCGACGTACAGCGCGGTGTACGGCCGGAAGGTGTCGGCGAGCGCGGCCACGTCCTTGTCGTCGCCGACGGCGAGCGGCAGCGTCGGGCAGATGTCGAACCCGTCGAGGGTCCGGCCGGCCTTCTCCCGCCCCGCGCGCAGGTACTTGACGGCCGTCTCCTCCAGGTGCTCGGCGGAGGGGAAGATCAGCAGCGCGCCGTCGGCGATCTCACCGGTCTGCTCCAGGTTCTTCGGCCCGATGGCGGCGATGTAGACGGGGATGTGCTCGCGCTCCGGGTGCACGGTCAGCTTGATCGGCTTGCCGGGACCGCCCGGCAGCGGCAGCGTCCAGTGCTCGCCCTCGTACGACAGCCGCTCGCGGCTCATCGCCCTGCGCACGATCTCCACGTACTCGCGGGTGCGGGAGAGCGGCTTGTCGAACTTGACGCCGTACCAGCCCTCGGAGACCTGCGGGCCGGACACGCCGAGGCCGAGCCGGAAGCGGCCCTTGGACAGCGAGTCGAGTGTCGCAGCGGTCATCGCGGTCATCGCGGGCTGCCGGGCCGGGATCTGGAAGATGGCCGAGCCGACGTCGATGAGCTCGGTCTGGGCGGCGACCCAGCTGAGCACGGTGGCGGCGTCGGAGCCGTAGGCCTCGGCGGCCCAGCAGACGGCGTACCCGAGCCGCTCGGCCTCCTGCGCCACGGCCAGATTGTCCCCGTCCATCCCGGCACCCCAGTAGCCGAGGTTGATCCCGAGCTTCATGGCCGATCCCCTTACCGATCAGTAACGTCGCTGTTGCGGAGACCTTAGCGCGGTCATTTGGCGGGTGGGAGATCGGTCGTGGTCCGGCCGCGGGTCGTGGGGGCCGGTCGCGCCCGCGCGGCGGAGCCGCATATCGGCACTGCCCGGCGCCCCCGGGTGGGTCGGCTCCCGCCTCCCGCAACGCACCGCTGCCTTGTGAAATCGGTTATCCACAGGCAACCCAACGCGCCAGCTCTGGCCAGTAATCTCGCGGGCATGGAGCAGAGGCATCTCGGCCGTACCGGCCTGCGCGTGTCCCGGATCGGGCTCGGCACCCTCACCTGGGGCCGGGACGTCGACGAGCACGACGCCGCGGACATGCTGAAGGCGTTCTGGGAGGCCGGCGGAACCCTCGTCGACACCGCGGACGTGTACGGCGACGGAGAGGCCGAGTACCTGCTCGGACAACTCATAGAAGGGCTGGTGCCGCGCCGGGACCTGGTCATCTCGACCAAGGCGGGCAGCGTCCCCGATCCCGACCGCCGTTTCAACGGATCCCGCGGCCATCTGCTCGCCGCGCTCGACGCCTCCCTGGCCCGCCTAGGCACCGACTACGTCGACGTCTGGCACGTGCACGCCTACGACCCGGACACCCCGCTGGAGGAGACCCTCCAGGCCCTCGACCTGGCCGTGAGCAGCGGCCGCGCCCGGTATGCCGGGGTCTCCAACTTCTGCGGCTGGCAGATCGCGAAGGCGGCGACCTGGCAGCTCGCGGCGCCGGGCACCCGCACCCGGCTGGCCAGCACGCAGCTGGAGTACTCACTGCTCCAGCGGGGCGTGGAGCGCGAGGTGCTGCCCGCCGCTCTCGACCTCGGCATCGGCCTGCTGCCGTCCTCCCCGCTGGGCCGGGGCGTACTGACCGCGAAGTACCGCCACTCCACTCCCCCGGACTCGCGCGGCGCCTCCGAGCATCTGGCGCCGTTCGTCGCGCCGTACCTCGACGACACCGCGACCCGGATCGTGGACGCGGTGCAGACGGCGGCGGACGGGCTCGCCGTGACGCCGCTCCAGGTGGCGCTCGCCTGGGTCCGGGACCGGCCGGGCGTGGCCGCGCCGATCGTCGGCGCGCGCAACGCGCAGCAGCTCACGGGGGCATTGTCAGTGGAGGCGCTTACTCTTCCTGACGAGATCTGCCGGGCGCTCGACGACGTGTCGGCGCCCGTGCACCGCTATCCCGATCACGACTGGAGCACGCTGTGAGCACGGAGCCGGGGCTGGGCGCCACGCCCGAGGCCGACGAGGCCACGACGGCCGGGGGGACGACGGAGGCCGAAGACCTCACCGCCGGCACGGCCGCGGCGAGCGATCCGCAGGCAGCCGGTCCCCGCACGGCGGACACGGGCCGAGCGGGCGATGACAGCGACAGGACCGAGACCGGCGAGCCCGCCACCACGGCCGCGGGCGATGGTGCGGAGGCCGGTGGTGCGGAGGCCGACGGCTCCGCTGCCGCGGGCGCGGCCGGTGATGGGCAGGCCGGCGGTGCGCAGGTCGGCGAGCCCGCCACCGCGGGCGCGGGCGGTGGTGGGGAGGCCGACGATGCACAGGCCGACGGCTCCGCTGCCGCGGTCGCGGGCGGTGATGGGCAGGCCGGCTCGGGTGAGGACGACCCGGCGGGCGCGGCGAAGCAGTCCGAGGCCGAGGCCGAGCTGGCCGCGCAGCGGATCGAGCGGGAGCGGATCGAGCGCCGGAAGGCGGAGAAGAAGGGTCCCATCGAGAGCGGGGCCGGGCTCAGTGGCAAGGCGGCCGACCTGCTCGCGGCGATCCGGGCGGTGGAGAGCGGCGCGCAGCCGGCGGCCACCGTGTTCGCCGCCCCGGAGCCCGCACCGCGCCCGGCGGCCGCCCCGGAGCCGGTGCACAGGCCGCAGCCGGCGCCTGTCGCCGTCGCGCCCGCCACGGAGACGGTCGCGGCGGTCCGGGCGTTGCTGACCGAAGGCGGTGCGCCCGACTCGCTCGCTCCCCAGATCGCCGCCGCCCTCGGTGAGGGCGCGGACACCCTGCTGCGGGAGGACCCCTGGCAGCTGCTGCGGGTCACCGGCGTACGGCCGGACCAGGCGGACGGGTTCGCGCGGGCGCTGCTGGGCGCGGAGTGCGGTCCGGACGACGAGCGTCGGGGCCGGGCCATGACCGGCTGGCTCCTGGAGCAGGCCGCCCTGGCCGGGCACACCGCGCTGGAGATGCCGGCGCTCACCGCCGCGCTGGCCCAGCGGGCGGTGCCCGACCCCGAGGCAGCCGTGCAGAGCGCGATCGCCGAGGGAGACGCGCTGGTCTTCCAGGACGCCCTGGATCCGGGCGCCCCCGAGCCCGAGGACGACGAGGAGGAGCGGCCGGTGCGGGTCCTGGTCGGTCTGGAGCGGTACGCGCTGGCCGAGGAGAGTCTCGCCGACGGACTGGCCCGGCTGGTCAACTCCCTGTCCAAGGACGCCGAGGAGCGCTGGGAGGCAGCCGTCGCGGCGGCCACCGGCGGCGCGGCCGAGCTGGCGGCGGCGGTCGCCGGGCACGGCCTTGTGCTGCACACGGGCGGCGAGGCGGCGCGCGCCGAACCGGCGGCCCTGCTGAGCGCCGCCCGGAGCGCCGGACTGCGTGCCTTCGCCGCCACCCACACCCCGGAGGGACACCGCCGCCTGGCCGCCCTGGCGGCGGACGGCGAGGCGGCCGTCGGCACGGTCGCCGGTCTGCTCTCCGGCGCCGAGGGGCCGGGCCGGGACGCCGAGGGCGCCCTGGACCTCGACCTGCTGATCGTGCTGGACGCGCCCCAGCTGGACGTGGAGGGCGCGGCGATGCTCGTGGAGGCGCTGCCCGACGGGGCCCGGCTGGTGCTGAGCGGGGATCCGGCGGTGCTGTGGTCGGCGGGCCCCGGGCGGGTCTTCGCCGACCTGCTGGCGGCCCGGGTGTGCCCGGGGATCGCCTCGCGCACGCCCGACCCCGGCCCGCTCGGCGAACTGGTCTCCGGGATCGGCGCCGGCGAGCTGACCCAGGTCGAGGCGCCCGGCAAGGAGATCGTGATCGTGCCGGTGCGGGACGCGGGCGAGGCGGTGCACCGGACGGTGCAGCTGGTCGCCGACTCCGTCCCGCGCGCCATCGGCGTCCCCGCCGAACAGACCGTGGTGATCACCCCGGGCCACGGCGGCGCGGCCGGCACCCGCGCCCTCAACGCGGCGCTCAAGGAACGGCTCAATCCGGGCCCCGGCCGCTTCGGCGGCTTCGACCCGGGTGACCGGATCGCCTACTCCCCCACCCCGGGCCGTACGGTCCCGGGCCAGGTGGTGAACGCCGACTCCGACGGACTGCACCTGTCGTGCGCAGGCACGCCCGTGGTCGTACCGAAGGAGCGGGTGGAGCAGGCCGTGCGCCACGGCTGGGCGCTGACCGCCCACCAGGCGGTGGCCGGCCGTTGGCCCGCCGCGGTCGTGGTGCTGCCCGGGGACGCGGCCCAGGCCCTCAGCCGCCCCTGGGTGTACACGGCGTTCAGCCGGGCGGAGCGGCATCTGTCGGTGGTCCACGGCGTGGAACAGGCCCTGCCGAAGGCGGTGGCCGAGACCCTGCCGAAGCCCCGGACGACCCGCCTGCCGCTCCTCCTCAAGACGCAGGCACCGGCGACCGCCGAAGCCTGACCCGGACCCGCCCCTTCTTCTGCTTCTTCTGCGCTGTACCCGCCGTGTCCGGTGACCGGCGGTGCCCGGCCGGCCTGAAAGCCCGCAAGGCACCGCCGGTCACCGCAGGGTCAGCGTTCGGCGTCCAACGGCTCCAGGTCCTCGTCCTCGTCGAGGTCGAGGTCGTCGTCCAGCTCGTCCGCGTCCACGCTGCGCCCGGTGTCCTCGCCGTCGTCGCCGTCGTCGCCGTCCTCGTCGTCGAACACCGCGCTGACGTCGAACCGGCACACGACCCGCTGCGGATCGACCCCCTCGAACGGGGCCTCCAGCCACTCACCGGGCTCGGCCTGCTCGTCCGCCGCGGTCACCCACAGTGTGGAGTCGCCCTCCTCCAGGCCGAACTCCTTGTGCCGGGAGGCGATCTCGTCCGGCTCGAACTCGCCGAACAGGATCCCCAGCGCCCCGTGGATCGTGCCGGCGGCGTCCTGGTCCGCGCCGGGACCGTCGTCGTACTCCGCCGCCTCCACCCGCTGGGCCTGCGCCAGCAGCCGCTGTGGTTCCGCCACGGCGTAGTCGCGGCGGATCAGCACGCTGATCGCGTTCGGTTCCTCGGGCCCCGCATACGGTGGCAGCGAGTCCTCGGTACCGGGGATCTCGAAGGGGGTGACCTCGTCATAGCGGTCGTAGAGCAGCTCGTCGTAGACCTCGGCGGCCGCGGCCAGCTGGTTGAACGCCTCGTAGACAGCCGGGTCGTCCTCCCCCGACCTGCGTTCGACCGCGGCCAGATGGCGGTCGAGCGCGGTCTTGACCGCCTCGGCGGCGGCGCGTACCTCGGCAGCGGTGGGCTGCGCAGCATCAGACATAGTGCAGACGCTATCCGTACCGGGCACCAGCCCGCACAATAGATGCGATGCCGGAATACGAATTTGTCGACGTGTACGTGCCTCGCGGGGTGTCCCGCAAGGAGGCGACGCGCCTGCTGACAGACCATGCCGAGTACGGACACTGGGAGTTGGACCGACTGAGCCTCATGCGAGACGGCAGCCGCAGGGTGCGGTTGCGCCGGCGGATCATCCGCCAGGTGCGTGCCACATGGTGAGACTCGCCGAATGACGGAAGGGGCCCCGCATCGACGGGGCCCGCTCCGTTCCACGCACCGCCGCCGGGGGCGCCCCCTCTGAGAGGTGCGTCACGGTCCGTGCGCTACGCCGAGGCGCGCGCCTTGCGGTACAGCACCGCGCCCGCGAGCAGCGCGCCGGCGCCCGCCGGGAGCGCGAGGCCCGGCGGCAGGTCACTGCCGGTGTGCGCGAGCTGCGCGGCGGCCGGCCCGGGCTGGGTCACCGAGAGGCTGCCCAGCGGGTCGACGAGGGGGGAGCCGTGGGTACCGGTCGTGACGGTCCCTCCCCCGGAGTGACCGGGCGGCGTACCGGGGTGCTGGCCCGGGTTGCCCGGCTGCCCAGGGTGTCCAGGGGTTCCTGGCTGACCCGGAGTCCCCGGCTGACCCGGCTTCCCGGGCGGGTTGCCGCCGTGTCCGCCATGTCCTCCGTGCCCGCCGTGCCCGGGAGGGGTCCCGTGTCCGTGCCCCCCGTGTCCGGGCGGCTGCGTGTGGTGACAGTCTCCGGAGTGGCCGGAGCCGCCGGAATGTCCGGAACTCCCGCCGTTCGCACACTCGTCGCCCACGGCGGCGTTGCCGATCCCGATGACGTTGACGCTGTTCCCGCACACGTTGACCGGAACGTCGATCGGCACCTGCACGGTGTTGCCCGAACCGACCCCGGGCGAGCCACCGGTGTGCCCCCCGGCGTGCGAGCCGCCGTGGCTTCCGTGCCCACCGCCGTGCCCCGTGTCTCCCCCGTACCCGCCGTACCCGCCGTGGCCGCCGTGGCCGCCATGGCCGCCATGGCCGACGGAAGCACCGCCCCCGCCCCCGTGGTTGGCGCACTTGTTGCCCATCGACGGGTTGAGGGCGCCGACGACGTTCACGGTGTTGCCGCAGACGTTCACCGGAACGTGCACCGGCGCCTGCACCGTGTTCCCGGAGAGCACACCGGGTGAGTCGGTGGCGGAGCCGGTGGCTCCCGAGTCGGCATGGGCGTAGCCGCCCGCCGCGGCGATCACGCCGGTCGCCGCGGCCACTGTCATGAGGCCCTTACGGGTGCCCTGTCGCATCTCTGAATTCCCCCCTGCCTTGGATCCTGAACTGTTGCATTTCTCGCGGAAAGAGCCCGCGAAAACCGGTCGGCCCCGGAGCGCATGGCGCGCGCTCCGGGGCCGACGGAAAGACGCCCCTCAGGGAGTGGGCGTCACTTGTTGACGCAGGTGTTGCCGAAGGCGGGGTTCAGCAGCCCGATCACCGAGATCGTGTTGCCGCAGACGTTCACCGGGACGTGCACGGGAACCTGGATCACGTTGCCGGAGACGACACCCGGGGAACCCACGGCAGCGCCCTGGGCACCCGAATCGGCGACAGCCAGGCCCGCACCCGCGAGAACCAGACCACCAGTGGCAGCCGCAGCAGCGACGACCTTCTTGAGCATTATTCCTCCTTGTTGGCAATACGATCCCAAGTAGCGGATCGCATTAGATGTAACGAGGAGGGAGTAATGGAGCTACGAGCTTATCGTCGCATTCACTCTTTTCAGTCGATCTCGCACAGCCGCCCGATTACCTGAAGCCAGGGCTTCACGACGCGTCGATGAAGCGGTCGAGCACCCGCACGCCGAACCGCAGACCGTCCACCGGCACCCGCTCGTCCACGCCGTGGAACATGCCCGCGAAGTCCAGCTCCGGCGGCAGCTTCAGCGGTGCGAAGCCGAAGCCGCGGATGCCGAGGTCGTCGAAGGACTTGGCGTCGGTGCCGCCGGAGAGCATGTAGGGGATCGCCTTGGCGGTGGGGTCCTCGGCCAGCAGCGAGGACTGCATGGCCTCCACCAGCGCCCCGTCGAAGGAGGTCTCCAGCGCCTTGTCGGAGTGCACGTCCTCGCGGACCACGTGCGGGCCGAGGATCCGGTCGAGGTCGGTGAGGAACTCGTCCTCGTGACCGGGCAGGAATCGGCCGTCCACGTGCGCGGTGGCCTCACCGGGGATGACGTTGACCTTGTAACCGGCGTTCAGCTGGGTGGGGTTGGCGGTGTTACTCAGGGTCGCGCCGATGAGCTTGGCGATGCCGCCGAGCCGGGCCAGCGTCGACTCCATGTCCTCCGGGTCCAGTTCGGTGCCGAGCGCGTCGCCCAGTTCGTCGAGGAAGGCCCGGGTGGTCTTGGTGACCCGTACCGGGAAGCGGTGCCGGCCGAGCCGGGCCACGGCCTCCGAGAGCTCGGTGATCGCGTTGTCGCGGTGGATCATCGAGCCGTGCCCGGCGGTACCGGCCACCTTCAGCTTCATCCAGTGCATGCCCTTCTCGGCCGTCTGGATCAGATAGAGCCGGCGCTGCTCGTTCACCGTGAAGGAGAAGCCGCCCACCTCGCTGATCGCCTCCGTGACGCCCTCGAAGAGGTCCGGGTGGTGGTCGACGAGGTGCCGGGCGCCCCAGGTGCCGCCGGCCTCCTCGTCGGCGAGGAACGCGAGCACGATGTCCCGGGGCGGCTTCCGGCCGCTGCGCAGCCGGTCCCGCACGACCGCCAGGGTCATCGCGTCCATGTCCTTCATGTCGACCGCGCCCCGGCCCCACACGCACCCGTCGGCGATCTCGCCGGAGAACGGGTGGTGGGTCCAGTCGTCGGCGTTGGCCGGTACGACGTCGAGGTGGCCGTGGATCAGCAGGGCGGGCCGGGTCGGGTCCGCGCCCTCGATGCGGGCCACCGTCGAGGCGCGGCCCGGGTGCGACTCGAAGATCTTCGGCTCAAGGCCGACCTCGGCGAGCTTCTCGGCCACCCACTCGGCGGCCTTGCGCTCGCCCGGCCCGGAGTGGTCGCCGTAGTTGCTGGTGTCGAAGCGGATCAGCTCGCGGCAGAGGTCCACGACCTCGTCCTCGCCGGTGACGCTCCTGGCCGTGTCCGTCTCGCTCACGCTGCTTCCTTCCGCTGTCACTGCCGGCCGGTTCCTGTCATCCTCTCCGTCATCCTCTCTCCCTTCCCGCTCCGAGCCCAAGACGGGCTCCGGTCCGTCACACGCCGTTCACGCCGGCCCGCCCCCGGAACAGGGTGTGATCGGCCACCTCCGAAAGCCTGGTAATGTTTCCTCCGTCGCCGCGAGGGCAACCCCGCACGACAGACACCTTGTCCGGGTGGCGGAATGGCAGACGCGCTAGCTTGAGGTGCTAGTGCCCTTTATCGGGCGTGGGGGTTCAAGTCCCCCCTCGGACACCACGAAGAAACCCCTGCTGAGCAGGGGTTTCTTGGTTTTCGGGGCGGTGTGCGGGTCAGCCGAGGCGGCCTATTCGGCCGTTCCCGGGGTTCCCGAGGGGCACGGCCGAGGTGAACGCGGAGAGTGCCGCTCGCCCCAGCAGCAGCGCGGGCCCGTGGGGCCGCTTGCTGTCGCGGACGGCGACCGTCGCCCCGTCGACGATCCCGCATTCCACGCAGTCGGACTGTGATGCGGACGCCGAGGACTTCCACCAGGTCACCGGCAGAGTCGACGCGTCGTCAACGTGCTTCATTCGCTATTCGTTCTTCCTTATCTGGGTGATCAGTTCCACCGACGCCTCGACGGACTCGGCGGCAGACGTGAGGCGTTGCCACGCGGCCCGGTGCGTGGAGACCCGATCACGTTCCTCGATGTACAGGGCGGAGGTCAGCCCTTCCTGGTGGACGACGTCCAGGTCCGTGTGCGGACCGAAGCCCAGGATGCTGAAGGTGCCGGTCAGCCCGGCGTGGAGGGGGGCGTCCGAGCGCAACACCTGGATGTTGATGTTCGGACGCCGCCCCATCGTAAGCAGGCGCCCCAACTGCTCGTACATCAGGGCGGGATCCTCGGTGGTGCAGCGCAGGGCCTGTTCGGAGATGATCGCCCAGAGCGCCAGCGGGTCGCTGTCCCGGGTGAGGACGGCCTGGCGTGCCAGCCGTACCTCGACCAGTGCGTCGACCCGCGCCTCGACCGCCTCGGACATGGCGGTCGCCCGGATGATCTCGCGGGCGTACTCGGCGGTCTGGAGCAGTCCGGGGATCATCCCCAACTGCCAGGTGGACACCGTCTCCGCCTCGGCCTCCAGACTGATCAGGTCCTCGTACACCGGTGTGAGGACACCCCGGTACGAGTGCCACCAGTCGCGGCGGCCGCCTTCCTTGGTGAGTGTGATCAGGGCCGCGCGCAGTTCGTCGCTCACGTCGCGGCCGAGTGCGGTGTACAGGTCGAGCAGCGCCTGGATGTCCGCTGCCTTGGGGGCGGTCTTGCCGGTCTCCATCCGGGACAGCTTCGAGGAGACGAACGCGCCTTCGGAGTGCTCCGCGACCTCGTCGAGGGTGAGTTCGCCGCGCAGTTCGCGCAACTTCGCACCGAGTCGTCGCCGGCGCACCGTGGGCGTGCTCACGGATTCCCCCTTCTGTCCGGTGAACTGCCCGACAGTCTGCCGTGCCACCCCCACCCTCGCCACCGGCTCGCAGCTTGTGCCGCAACTCTCCCGCAGAGGTGCGCAATTTTTCACATCACGTGGAACGTATTGCGGTTGACTGTGTCGTGAAGGCACCATGAATCCGGGAAATACGAAAGTGACCGCACTCGCATGGCGAACCACCGTGCCTGCGTTGGGACATGCCCGTGAGGGGATCTACATGATCGAACGCCAGCGGAGCACCACGACCGAAACCCGTGCACTGCAAGTCGCCCCGCCGCCCGTCCTGTTACTGGCCAGCGAGCCTCAGTCCGCCAGGGCGGCACGGATGTTCGTGAGCGACTTCATCACCCATCACACACCGGATGCCTCCCGGGACCACATCGAGGCCGTCGCGCTGGTCACCTGCGAGCTGGTCACCAACTCCCTGCGGTACGAGACCGACCCGGACGACCCGGTCCGTCTCCTCATCGACACCGACGGCTCCCGGACCCGGGTGGAGGTGCACGATCCGCTGAACCACCACCCCCGGCTACGGCCCATCTCCGTCGAACGCGACCGCGGACGCGGTCTGCTGATCCTGGACGCGCTGTGCTCCGGCCGCTGGGGCGTGGGCAATCTGCCCTGGGGCAAGTCCATCTGGGCCGAGGTCACCGCCGCTTGAACAGCGCCGTCTGAACCGCGCCGCCCGCACCGTACCGTCCGATCCACACCGCCCCCCACGGCGACAGCCGGTTCCGCGGCGAACTCCCCTCCCCGCCGCGGCGCCGGCCGTCGTCGTGTGCGCGGTCGAGCCTGTGGAGTCGGCCCGCCTCGCGCGCTGTTGGCCCTTCTTACGCTGTGTTGACCCGGCTCACGCTGTGTGTCTCATCTCTCGTCACGTCCGGAGAAGGCCTGGTCAGAGCTGACTCAAGATTCAACAGACCGCCCCGAACGGCCACTTTCCAGTGGCCACACGATGAACGGGAGCCTAGCGTCGTACTAATATTTCCGGCTTGTTACCCAGCCGGAGCCGGACAACCCCAGGCAGACCTGAGGACCCGCCGGCGCCCCGGAGGTTCCGGGAACGAGACGCGAGGACCGGATGGCAGCGATTGGCGAGAGCAGTGCTCTCGGCTTGCTCGACGAAGAGATCCGCGAGGAGTTCGGGAACACGGCACGATTCTCGGCGGGAGCCGCGGCGTCGCCGCGCACGCTCGTGGACGTGTTCGAAGCGACGGTACGGGCACACCCCGACGAGCCCGCACTGGACGACGGTACCGCCCAGCTCACCTACCGCGCACTCGCGGTCGAGGTCGAGCGGCTGCGGCGACGGCTCCACGAGGCCGGGGTCGGGCTCGGCGACCGCGTGGGCGTGCGGGTGCCGTCCGGGACCAACGATCTGTACATCGCCGTGCTCGGCGTGCTCGCGGCCGGTGCCGCCTATGTACCCGTCGACGCCGAGGACCCGGACGAGCGGGCCGCGCTGGTGTTCGGGGAGGCCGCGGTCGCGGCCGTTCTCGGCGCCGGGCCGGCGATCGACGTACGGAACCCCGAGGCGGGCAACGCCGCCCGGCGGCCCGGCGTCGAGCACGACGCCTGGATCATCTTCACCTCCGGTTCCACCGGCAAGCCCAAGGGCGTCGCCGTCACCCACCGCAGCGCCGCCGCCTTCGTGGACGCCGAGGCCGCCCTCTTCCTCACCGAGGAGCCGATCGGACCCGGCGACCGGGTCATGGCGGGCCTGTCGGTGGCCTTCGACGCCTCCTGCGAGGAGATGTGGCTGGCCTGGCGCTACGGCGCCTGCCTGGTCCCCGTACCCCGCTCCCAGGTCCGCAGCGGCGCCGATCTCGGCCCCTGGCTGGTCGAGCAGGAGATCACCGTCGTCTCGACCGTGCCGACCCTGGCCGCGCTCTGGGAGCCCGAGACGCTCAACGACGTCCGCCTGCTGATCTTCGGCGGCGAGGCCTGCCCGCCCGAGCTGGCGCAGCGGCTGGTCACCGAGGGCCGCGAGGTCTGGAACACCTACGGGCCCACCGAGGCCACCGTCGTGGCCTGTGCCGCCCTGATGACCGGCGAGGAGCCGATCCGTATCGGGCTGCCGCTGAACGGCTGGGAGCTCGCCGTCGTGGACGACGCGGGCGTGCCCGTGGCCATGGGCGAGAGCGGCCAGCTGGTGATCGGCGGGGCCGGTCTGGCCCGCTACCTCGACGCCGAGAAGGACGCGGAGAAGTACGCGCCGCTTCAGTCCCTGGGCTGGGAGCGGGCGTACCGCAGCGGTGACCTGGTGCGCGCCGACCGCGAGGGGCTGGTGTTCCTCGGGCGCGCGGACGAGCAGATCAAGCTCGGCGGTCGCCGGATCGAACTCGGCGAGGTCGACGCGGCCCTCCAGGCGCTGCCCGGCGTCGCGGGCGCCGCGGCGGCCGTACGCACCGCCCGCAGCGGCAACCAGCTGCTCGTCGGCTATGTGGTCACCCAGGACGGCTGGGACCAGGCGACCGCCGTCGAGAAGCTGCGTGCCGAGTTGCCCGCGGCCCTCGTCCCGCTGCTCGCGCCCGTCGGGGAGCTGCCCACCCGCACCTCCGGCAAGGTCGACCGCAACGCGCTGCCCTGGCCCCTGGAGGGCCTGGAGACGGCCGGCAAGGCCGAGCAGCTGTACGGCACCGAGGCCTGGCTCGCCGAGCAGTGGACCGAGGTCCTCGGCATCCCGGTGGCCGGCGCCTCCGACGACTTCTTCGCGATCGGCGGCGGCAGCCTGTCCGCCGCCCAGCTCACCACCCGGCTGCGCACCCGCTACCCGAGCGCGGCCGTCCTCGACATCTACCAGCAGCCGGTGCTGCGCACGCTGGCCCGCCACCTGGAGGAGTCCGCGCAGGACGACAGCACGCCGCGGACGATCGCTCCGGTGCCGCACGCCGCCCAGCTGGTGCAGCTCATGGTGCTGCTCCCGCTGTTCACCCTGCTCGGACTGCGCTGGACGGTCGTCCTGGCCGCGCTCGGCAACGTGCTGAGCGGCTACGGCTGGCTGCCCACCGCGCCCTGGTGGCTGGTGGCCGTCGGGGCCCTGGTCCTGTACACCCCGCCCGGCCGGATCGCGATCGCCGCCGGTGGCGCGCGGCTGCTGCTGCGGGGTGTGAAGCCCGGCCGGTACCCGCGCGGTGGCTCCGTGCATCTGCGGCTGTGGACGGCGGAGCGGCTGGCCGAGTTCACCGGGGCGACCGCGCTGACCGGGTCCTGGCTGGAGCGGTACGCGCGGGCGCTGGGCGCCAAGATCGGTCCCGAGGTGGACCTGCACTCGCTGCCGCCGGTCACCGGCCTGCTCAGGGTGGGGCGCGGCGCGGCCGTGGAGTCCGAGGTGGACCTGTCCGGCCACTGGCTGGACGGCGACCGGCTGGTGATCGGCCCGGTCCGGATCGGCGCCCACGCGGTCGTCGGGACGCGCGGCATCCTCTTCCCGGGCGCCCGCGTCGGCAAGCGCGCCGAGGTGGCCCCCGGCTCGGCGGTCACCGGGCAGATCCCGACCGGCCAGCGCTGGGCCGGCGCCCCGGCGGTCAAGCTGGGCAAGGCCAAGCGGAACTGGCCCAAGCACCGGCCGCAGCGCGGCACCTACTGGCGGGTGATGTACGGCCTGACAGGCGTCGGGCTCAGCGCGCTGCCCGTGCTGGCGGGGGCCGCCGCGCTGCTGGTCGCCGGGCGTCTCGTGGCTCCCGGGGACGGCCTGGCCGAGGCCCTGCGGGGCGCGGCGGTCGCCCTGGTGCCGGCCACCCTGGCCTTCGGGCTCGTGTACGCGCTGCTGATCCTGGTCGCCGTACGGCTGCTCAGCCTGGGCCTGCGGGTCGGCACGCATCCGACGCACAGCCGGATCGGCTGGCAGGCCTGGACGGTCTCCCAGCTGATGGACCGCTCCCGGGACACCCTGTTCCCGCTGTACGCCGGTCTGGTCACGCCCGTGTGGCTG
The DNA here is from genome assembly GCF_040651615.1 of Streptomyces sp. NPDC048417. Taxonomy (NCBI): domain Bacteria; kingdom Bacillati; phylum Actinomycetota; class Actinomycetes; order Kitasatosporales; family Streptomycetaceae; genus Streptomyces; species Streptomyces sp. NPDC048417. The sequence continues at coordinate 57,823 of NZ_JBEZKI010000019.1, forward strand.
CGGCTGCTCGGGATGCGGATCGGGCGCGGTGCCGAGGTGTCGACCGTGCTCGCGCTGCCGAGCCTGACGACGGTCGGCGAGGGCGCGTTCCTGGCCGACGACACGCTGACCGCGCCGTACGAGCTCGGTGGCGGCTATGTGCGGATCGGGCGCGCGGAGATCGGGCGGCGGGCGTTCCTCGGGAACTCCGGGATGACCGCGCCGGGCCGCAGTGTGCCGGACGGCGGTCTGGTGGGTGTGCTGTCGGCGACGCCGAAGAAGGCGAAGAAGGGCACGTCGTACCTGGGGCTGCCGCCAGTGAAGCTGCCGCGCAGCGCGTCGGACGGTGACCAGAGCCGGACCTATGAGCCGCCCGCGCGGCTGCTGTGGGCGCGCGCTCTGGTGGAGCTGTGCAGGATCGTGCCGGTGCTGTGTTCGGTGGCGCTGGCCGGGCTGACGGTCGCCGCGCTGTGTGCGCTGGGCGGCTGGGCGCCGGTGCTGTCGGGGCTGGTGCTGCTCGCCGCCGGTGCCGTCGCGGGCCTGGTGTCGGTGCTGGCCAAGTGGCTGCTGGTCGGGCGGCACCGCAGCGGGGAGCACCCGTTGTGGAGTTCGTTCGTGTGGCGCAACGAGCTGGCGGACACCTTCGTCGAGGTGCTGGCGGTGCCGTGGCTGGCCGGCTCGGTTCCGGGAACTCCTTTGATGACGGCCTGGCTGCGCGGCCTCGGCGCGGGCATCGGCAAGGGCGTCTGGGTGGAGAGCTACTGGCTGCCGGAGACGGATCTGGTCACACTGGAGGACGCGGCCACCGTGAACCGCGGCTGTGTCCTGCAGACTCACCTCTTCCACGACCGGATCTTGCGGACGGATACTGTGGTTCTCCGTGAGGGCGCCACACTGGGCCCTGGCGGGATCGTGCTGCCCGGCAGCACGATCGGGGCCCGTACCACCCTGGGTCCCGCGTCGCTCGTCATGGCGGCGGAGTCGGTTCCCGACGACACCCGCTGGCTCGGCAACCCGATCGAGGCATGGCGTCCCTGAGCGCGGGCCGTTCGGTGGCCGCGGGCATCGGTGCACCGAGAGACGGTTCGAGCACAGCGCAGGGAGCGAACGCGGAAGTGGCAGTGCAGCAGTCAGCGGGTCCGGACCCGTACTTCCCGGACAACGGCGATCCCCGGTACCGGGTGCATCGCTATGAGCTCACGCTGGACTACCGGCCCGGCCCCAACCGACTGTCCGGCTCGGTCCGGATCAACGCCATAGCGGGCCGGGCGGCCCTGCCCGAGTTCCAGCTGAACCTGGCCGACTTCAAGATCGGCCGGATCCGGGTGGACGGCCGCCAGCCGCACTGGACGCACCGGGGCGGCAGGCTGCGGGTGAAGCCCAACAAGCCGCTGCGGGCCGGGGCCGCCTTCACCGTGGAGATCCACTGGTCGGGCAACCCCAGGCCGGTGAACAGCCCGTGGGGCGGGATCGGCTGGGAGGAGCTGACGGACGGCGCGCTGGTGGCGAGCCAGCCGGTCGGCGCGCCCTCCTGGTTCCCGTGCAACGACCGGCCGGCCGACAAGGCGTCCTACCTGATCTCGGTGACCTGCCCGTCCGCCTACTCGGTGGTGGCCGGCGGCCGGCTGCTGACCCGGACCACGAAGGCGTCCACGACGACCTGGGTGTACGAGCAGGCGGCTCCGACGTCCAGCTATCTGGTGGGCCTCGCGATCGGCAAGTTCCAGACGGTGCTGCTGGGCGACCCCGGCTTCGGCGGGATTCCGATGCACGGGCACATACCCGCGCAGCTGCTCCCGGAGTTCTCCCGAGACTTCGCGCGCCAGCCGGCGATGATGGACCTGTTCCAACGGCTCTTCGGCCCCTACCCGTTCGAGGAGTACGCCGTCGTCGTCACCGACGAGGAGTTCGATGTCCCCGTCGAGGCCCAGGGGTTGTCGCTGTTCGGCATCAACCACGTGGACGGGGCGCGGGGTTCGGAGCGGCTGGTGGCGCACGAGCTGGCGCACCAGTGGTTCGGCAACAGCGTGTCCATCGCCGACTGGCGGCACATCTGGCTGAACGAGGGACTCGCCAAGTACGCGGAGTGGCTGTGGTCGGAGCGGTCCGGTGGCCGCAGCGCCCAGCAACTGGCGGCCGTCGCACACCGGTTGCTGTCCGGGCTGCCGCAGGACATCCGGATCGCCAACCCGGGCCGCAAGGCGATGTTCGACGACCGGCTCTACGAGCGCGGCGGGGTCACGATCCATGCGATCCGCTGTGCCCTCGGCGACGAGCGGTTCTTCCACATGCTGCGGGCGTGGGCGGGGCTGCACCGGGGCGGGGCCGTGACGACCCCGATGTTCACGGCGCATGTCAACCGGTTCGCGGACGAGCCGCTGGACGGTCTCCTCGACGCCTGGGTGAACCGCACGGCGCTGCCCGCGCTGCCCGTGCCGGCCGTGCCGACGCGTCCGGCGCAGCCGCCCACCAACGCCGAGTCGGCGTAGGCGGGCCGGCCGCGGCCGGGGTCAGCTCGCCGGCACCTTCAGCTTCTCCCAGCTGGTCCGGCCGGGGATGCCGTCGGCGTCCTTGCCCTTGAAGCCGAGCTTGTGCTGCCAGGCCTGGTACGACTTGCGGTCGGCGTCGGTCCACTCGGGGCTCGGGCCCTCCTCGTAGCGGCCGCAGCCCTCGGCGATCAGGCGCCTGCCCATCGCGGTGACGAGCGGGGACTTCTGGCCGACGTGGAAGAAGCCGCTGCCCGGGAAGGGCGCGTACCGGGGCTTGGACGGCGGCTTCGGGTCCGGGTCCTTCGTGCCTGAGCCGCCCTTCCCGGCCAGCCGCTCGGCGATCCGCTTGCGCATCCCGTCCATGGTGAAGCCGCGCGGGTCCTGCTTGCCCGGCTGCCACTCCTTGTGGCCGATGACGGACCGCTCGCTCCAGCCGTGGTGCCGGCAGATCGCCGCCGACACCTTCTCGATGGCCTCCTTCTGCGCCTCGGGCCAAGGATCCTTGCCGTCACCGAGGTTGATGCACTCGAAGCCGTAGAAGTGCCGGTTGCCGTCGGTGTCGGCCTCGTTGTCGTGCGGCAGTTTCGTCTCGTCGACCACCGCCCGCAGCACATCGCTGTCACCCAACCCGGCGTGGTTCGCGCGGCCGTTGCCCACGAGGTGGACATGGCCCTGCTTGTCGATGACGCCGTGGCACAGCGGTCCCGGCAGCCCGGAGTAGCCGTTGTAGCAGATGTTCACCGAGCTGTCGGTGCCCGAGGTGACGGTGTGGTGGATCATCACGCCGTTCACCGGGCCCCAGGGGCCCTTCGTATTGCGGTTGTGGTGACGCCAGTCGCGCACCTCGTGGACCGTGAGGCCCTCCGCGCGCAGGATCTCCAGGAGCTTGGACCCGCTCATGGGGGTGGCCATCAGTTGTCTCCCTCCACCGGCACTTCCGCTTCCGCTTCCGCGGTGGTCTGCGACCTCCCGTGGGACGGGTCCTCGGCCGCCACCTCCTCGCGGCGCGCCCGCTCCTCCGCGGCCAGGGCCGCCCTGTCCGCGGCCGGGATGCTGCTGGCCAGCGGCCCGAAGGCGAGCCGCAGGTCGACGGCGCTCTCCTCGCCCTTGACCAGGGCGAGCGGGGCGAGGTGCCGGGTGATGCCGGCGGGGCCCTGGAGCAGCGGGCGGCGCGCCCGGTCCGTCGGCCACTCGACGCTGCCCGTGGCGGTGCGGGCGGGGATCAGCCAGTGGTCGCCGGTGCGGTAGGAGCCGCCCTTGGCGAAGTACACCTCGACCCCGTCCTCCAGCGGCAGCCACTCCCCTTCCGTGACCGGCACGGCACAGGCCTTCAGCGAGGTCGCACGCCCCTTGTGCCTCGGTCCCCCGCGGTGGTCCCAGCGCCGCAGGAACGGGTTGAGGTCCGGCAGCCGCCCGACACCCGCGGCGGGCTCGGCGGAGAGGCGGACCCGGCGGCCGGGCAGGTCGAGCTCCTCGACTCGCAGCAGCGGAAGGGCTTCCAGCCGCGAGGAGTACGCGGTGTCCGTGAACTCGACGTGGTCGCCGACGTCGAGGTCGAGCTTGTCGTCCTGGCCGAGAGAGGCCAACTGCACCCAGGTGCCGTCGAGTTCGTCGACCGGGAAGACCACGGACCCGTTCTCCCGGGACCACTTGAAGGTGGCGTCCTTCGCCTCGCCGCCGGCGTGCACCTCGACGCGGTAGAGCTGGTTCTCCGGGCCGCGGTAGCGGGCGTCGGGCCTGACCAGACAGGGGTCCTCGTCGGCGTGGTCGGGCCGCTCGCTGCGGGCGGCGAGCCGGGCGGCGGACAGCGACCGGCGCTGCGCCCACCTCTCGAAGGCGGCGCGGACCACTTCCCTCGACGGGTCGGCGTCCTCGATCGCCAGCTCCGCGAGGGACAGCGGCAGTACCTGCCAGACCACCTTCACCCGGGCCGCCGTGTCCGGCATGGCGGCGCCGAGGGCGACCTCGCGCAGCGCCGGGTCCTCGGCCGCGCTCACCGCCCGCTCCCACACGTCCAGATAGACCACGAACGGCGACTGGGCGGGCGAGGGCAGCCGGTCGCCGGGCCGCTCCGGGTCGCGGAAGGCGTCGGGCTGGTCCCAGTAGGTCCAGTACGCCGGCGGGGCCGCGGTGTCCTGTTCCTCGGCGTCCTCGTCCAAAACGGGTACTCCCGGCGCGGGCCGGTCGGCGTCGACCAGGATGCCGTCGACGTAGTAACGGCCCCCGTGGATGTAGAGGGTGTCGATGTCGTGCTTGCCGCCGACGTACTCGATGCGGAAGCCCGCCGCGTCGCGCGGGCCGCCGTAGCGGCCGATCAGGTCGGCCGCGAGGGCTCGGGCCCGGTGCAGCTGGATGGCGGTCTGCTCGTTGGCGTCGGCGTCGAGCTGGACGCGGCCCTGCTGGGCGATGACCGCGGAGTAGTGCCGCTCCGGCCGGAAGGTGAGTCGGGAGAGATCAGCGTGCATGAAGGGGGTCCCCCTGGTTCGGGAAAGTGCGGGTAGGGCGTACGGCGGCACTGCTCAGGTCACGTAGAAGATCCCGGCGTCCGCGTCCGCGGGCGTGTACTCCGCGAGCCGCGCCCGCAGACCGTCCTCGCGTTGCGGCCGGTACAGGTCGTGGAAGGCGCCCAGCTCGGCGCCGTCGTCCGCGCCGCGCCCGATCGCCTCGGGGCAGCCGTCGGCCGGCTGCCCGTACCAGGGCGTCCCGTAGCGCACCGACGCGAACAACGGCCGTACGGCGGTGCAGCGGTGGCGCTGCGGGGTGCGTGAGCCGGCGGGGACGGCCGAGTAGCGCAGGCAGCCGATGCCGCGCCGGGCCACGTGCAGCTTCCCGGTGAGGATCGAGTTCTCGGCGATCTCGACGGCGTGCGTGTGGACTTCGCCGATCACGGTCGTCCGGTGGAGGTGGAGCACGGCGTGCGCGTGCCGGCAGTCCGGGGCGGACAGGGCCTCGCGGTCGTGGCCGGTGGCGTCCAGGATGCTGTCACGGAGGTGGATGTCGAGGGGGTCCTCGGTCACCTCGTCGCCGATGACCTCGATGGTGCCGAGGACGCTGTGCTCGACCTGGAGGCAGGCGGTGGTGCGCTCCAGGACGATGCTGGGCTCCTCGGGCGAGTGCGGCTCGCAGCCGGGCTCCAGGGACCAGCCGGGCACGAGGGTGGAGTGCCGTACGACGACGGCCCCCATCGGGCCGGTGACGTTGATGCCGCGACCGGCGACGAGCAGCCCGTCGAGGACGATCCGCGGCCGCTCGTGCGGTGCGCAGTCCGGGTCCACAGCACGGATGTTGAGGGCGTCGGGCCGGTTGCTGTACCAGTCGAGGAGCCGGATCACCGGCCGGGTGCCCTCGGCGGCGCGCACCTCCAGCCGGTCGCCCGGGTCGAGGTCGAAGTCCAGCTGCTCCTGGTGGGCGCCGCTGTGGGTGATCTCGATGACCCCGGTCCGGCCGGGGCCGCGTTCGCTCTGCCAGGCCCGGTAGGCGTCCATGATCTGCCGGTACGGCTGTCCCGGGCCGACCCGGTACGTCTTCGCGTCGGGGCGCGGCTCCCGGTGCCGCTCGTACTCGCCGCCGCCCATGTCGGCGCCGTACGCGTAGTGGTAGTCCACCCACACGCCCTGCCGGGGCGCCGAACGGGACCCGAAGGCGATCCGCCCCAGCTCCGGGTCGACGGCGATCTGGCCACGCCTGGGCCGGTAGCGCCAGTCGGACAGGTCGGCGACCACGATGTCCGACGGCGGTACGGGCCTGTCCTCGCCGTCGCGCCGGATCACGAAGCTCTTGCCGGGACCGTAGTAGTCCGGCAGCCGGTCGTGGAGGAGGCGGCGGGTGATGAAGGCGGGGACGTTGTCGACGGTGGCGATGTGGGTGGGCGACGGCTCCGGGACCGGCCGGGTGACCAGGGGGCCGTCGTTGCCGAGGATCGAGAAGGTGTAGAGGTTGCGGGCGCGGTCGACGCAGTACGCCGGGGAGGACGTGAGGGCGTACGCCTTGAGCCGCCAGACGAACAGGGCGACTCCGGCCGGGGTCCGACCACCCTGCCGCCTGCCGGAGTTGGCGCGGCGGACGTCGGCGGTGCGGGCCGTGGTGTCGAAGGGGCCGCCCTGGACGGCGAGCGCCGAGCCGTCCCGGAGGTCGGGCAGGCGGCCCCGGCCCGTGTCCCGGTGGAGCTTCACCGACTGGTTGTGGGCGACCAGCCGGGACAGCTCCACCGCCCGTGCGGGCCAGCCGGCGACCTGCTCGGAGATCTCCTCCAGCAGGTGCAGGGTGCCCTTGCGGCGGCGGTTGGCGACGGTGGCCGCCACGTCGGCACGCGGGGCGATCGCCTCGGCCAGGGCGTCCCGGCCGCCGTCGTGCAGGCCGGTGGTGAGGACCTGTTCGTAGCCGGGCAGGGTGCGGTAGCCGACCAGGTCGCCGAGGTACGGCAGCACCCAGGGCGCCGCCGTCTCCACGAACAGGTCCTGGTAGCTCTGCTCGACGCCGTCGCGGACCAGGTCGAGCTGCTCGGCGATCACCGCGAGCAGCGCGCGGAGCGGCTCGCCCTCCTCGGCATCTCGCAGCAGGTACCAGCGGGGCAGCAGGGCGGCGAGGCCGTCGGGCTCCCGGAACGTCGCCGGGGCGGCCGTGTCGAACGGGACATCCGCCGGGTTCGCAGACATCACTTGACCTCCGTGAGGATGAGGGTGTCCGCCGCCTTCGCGGAGAGCAGGGCGAGTTGAGCGGGGCGGATGCCGCGGAAGACGTACACCGACCGGCCCTTGGCCAGGCGCCGGGTGTCGGTGATGTCGGGGTTGAGGCGCAGCAGTCGGGCGAGCGGAATGCCGTAGTGGTGGCAGACCTCGGAGAGCGTCTCGCCCTGCGCGGCGCGGACGGTGTGGATCTGCTCGCCGTAGGCCGCGGGGTGGGCCGGGACGCTCGCCCTGGGCTCTCCGGGGTCGGCGAGCAGCGCGGCGACCTCGCCCGGGGTCGCGGAGGCCGGTACGCCGGTGAAGACGTCGACGTCCACGTAGTCGACGCCGGGCACGGTGTGGGCGGTGGCCAGGAGGTCGGAGAGGCGGGCGGGGCGCGCCAGTTCCCGTCCCTCGTAACCGAGTCGGGCGGTCAGTGCCTGGCGCAGCCGCGGTTCGACGTACTCCCAGGCGTGGTCGGGGGCGACCTTCACCCTGGCGGAGACGAGCAACAGCACCAGTTCGCGTGCGTCGACGCGGACGGGGAGGCTCGGGTCGCCGTACTCCGTCAGGGCGGCCCGCAGGGGCTGGAGGGTCTCCTCGCCGAGGGGGACGTCGTCGGTGCCGGCCACCGTCACGTGCAGGACGCGCCGCCGTCCGTCGAAGAGTTCGCGTGCGGCGGCCCGGCCGATGCCGGCGCGGGAGCGGGCGAAGTCCTCGTAGTCGGCCTCGGACACCAGCCGGTCCAGGGCCGAGACGGCGAGCGGGACGGTACGGCGGGTCAGACCGGGGCCGTCCGCGTCGGCGCCGCCGGTCGCCGGGCGCGGGTTGGTGACGGCGGTGACGCCGAGTGGGCGGGTGAGGGGCTGGGTGATCCGGTCGGCGGCGACGTCGGCCGCCCTGCCGGTGCCGAAGCGGTAGCGGGCGTGCACGTTCTCGTGGCCGGACGGCAGCCGGGCGCCGTGGACGCCGTCGCCGAAGGTGACCGTCGTACGGCCGTCGGAGGCGGTGCCGGTGATGTACACCCGCTCGTTCGGGCCGCGGCCGGCGAGGCTGTCGACCTCGTGCCAGAGCACGCCGTCGACCCGGATCTCCAGGACCGGTGTGGCGCCGAGGGGGTTGTCGGCGGCGAGCCAGGTCAGCGGGGACTGCCAGAGCGCGAAGGTCTGGTTCACGCGGTCGGAGTCGCCGCTGCCGATGGCCTCCTCGCGGCTCTCGCCGTGGGTGGCCTCGACGACGTTGCCCAGGATGCGGACGGTCGCCCGGCGGTAGCGGTGAGCGAGGTCGGTGGTGAGGGTGAGGCGGGTGTGGACGTGGTCGCCGGGCAGCTGCGGGTCGACGGCCGGGTCGGCCGAGGCGATGGTGACCACCTCGGTGGCGGTGACGCCGGTCGTGCCCGGGATGTCGGTGCGCTCGCCGGTGACGATCAGCGTGCGGCCCGGCCGCAACCCGTCGTACAGCTGGGCGAGTTCGATCTGGTTGCCGTGCACGTCCTCGCCGAGCGGTTCGTCCGCGAGGTTCAGCGGTGCGCCCGCCGCGTGGACCGTGGTGTCCCGGATGTGCGAGAGCAGGACGTCGAACTCGTCCAGCCACGGGTCGGCGAGGGTGAGTTCGGTGCCGCGGCCGGTGATGCCGTAGTTGGAGTACGCCGCCGTACGCGCCGCCACGACCTGGGTGGTGACGAACGCGAGCCCGGCGTCGCCGGGGATGCCGTCCGGGGCGCCCTTCGCGGGGCGCTGGACCGCGACCCAGCTGCCGACCGTGATGCCCGTGTGCACGGAGTCCAGCTGGAGCACCTTGCGGTTGACCGGGGCGGGCTTGCTGGCGATGACGATCTCGATGCCGGGCTCGGCGCTGCCGACCGTGTAGCGCAGGCTCACCTCGTACTCGCCGTGGGTGAACTGCTCGGTGGCGCCCGGCCGTAGTGAGATCTCCTGGGCCGTGCCGTTGTCGACACCGATGCGGACCAGGCCGTCGTCGTCCGGCGGGGATACGTGCAGCGTGCGCTCCGGCAGCCCGGCGCTGAAGCCGGCGGTGACGCCGTCGCGGGTGGACAGCTCGACCTGGCCGGGGCCGAGCGCGAAGTTGACCTGCTGGGTGACGGGCAGCGTCACCGCCCGCTGGTCGGAGCTGTTGCCCTCGACGTACTGGAACTCCGCCCGGACCGGCGTCCTGCCCGCGGTGTCGAGAACGACCCGCATCCCGGCGAGCACGGCCCCGGTGAGCGGCCAGTCCGCGGAGCGGATGACCCGGCCCTTGTCGTCCTGGACCGGCTTGAGCGGGGCGGTGGCACCGAAGGGGGCGGCGGTGACCCGCATGGCGAGCAGGGCGCGCAGGAGTAGGGGGGCGCCGGTGGCGGCCGTCGCCTTGCGCCAGGCCGGGTAGAGGCTGCCGAGGGAGGGGTGGAGGGCGGCGAGGAGACGGGCGGTGTCCGTGCCGGGACGCTGGACGGTGGCGGCGGGTGGAGCGGGGCTCTGCGCACGCAGAGCCGGGAGGACGGCCGCCAGAGCGTTGAAGGCGGCGCCGGAAGCGCCCCCTGGGGGCGGCGCGGGCCGGGTCAATGTGCGGCTCCGCAGCGTGGACGCGGCCGGCCCAGCCGGCGCCGTGGCCGGCCCGCCACCTTCGTCACTCTGCGCCGGGGCCAACTCCATTGCCCGCTGGGCAAGTTCAGCCATCACTGCCTGAAGCCGCTCGAACCAGGCGGACACGTCCTGCCACGGCTCGGCCAACACCTGCGCCTCGCCGAGACGCGCCACCGGCTCCGCCAGGACGGCCGCAAGGCTCTCCGGAGTCCTCACCCCGTCCAGAGCCGTCCGCAGCGGCGCCAGCACCTGGTCGTCGAAGTCCTCGATCAACCGGCTCACCGGCCGCGGATCCGGCACCTGAGGCGTCGGCGGCTCCTCTCCCGGCTCACCGGGCGCCGCAGGCTCGGCGATCCACCGCCGTACCTCGTCGACCAGTTCCTTCAGCGAGGCCGGCGCCGACTTCGGCAGCGTGATCGCCGTGATGTCGTCGTCCCGGTCGATCCGTACGCCCGCGACGGGCAGCAACGTCCGCTCGCCGCCCGCCTGTTCCCCGAACACGAACAGCAGCTGATCCCCGGTCTGGAGGGAGTTGGCCGTGCCCTCGACGAAGAGTTCGGAGCGGCGCTCCAGGTCGTCCGGGGTGATGAGCGACGGGCGGCGCCTGCGGACCTTCAGCTCGTTCCAGTCCCAGCGAGCCGTGAGGTCCCGGCTGGTCTCGAAGGTGAGGGACTCCTCGTCGGCGGAGGCGGGCACGCTCTGGCCGCGCGCCCCGCGCGGGATCTGCACGGCGAGGGTCTCGGCGCGCGGATCGCGTTCGAGGCTGTATGCCAGATGAGTGCCGGCGGCGACCCCGGGGCGCGGGCGGTGGCCCACCAGCCTGCCGAGCAGGACCAGCGAGCGGTGCTCGACGGCGGTACGGAGGTAGGCCTCGTCGGCGATCCGCTCCGAGTGGAAGGTGAGCAGGTCACCGAGGACGGCGGTGGCGTCGAGCAGGCCGATCGCCGGGTCGTCCGGGGTACGGACGGTGAGCCCTTCCAGGGCCGGGTACGCGGGTGAGGCGAGCCGGTCGAGCAGGGCGGCGAGGAAGGAGCCGTAGGTGCCGACGCGGTAGTCGAGGGCGGTACGCCCGGGAGGATTGTGGGGCGGGGCGGGGGCGAGACGCTCGTCGTGGCCGCCGCACGCGCCGCCGCAGGAGCACGCCTGGCTCATCGGGTACCTCCCAGGGATATCGCCAGCAGGCCGTTCTCGGGCCGGTCCGGGTCGTTGTCGCAGGTGGCGATCTCCAGCGGGCCGAGCCGCAGGACGCCGTCCTCCCTCTCTCCACGGTCCTGTTCGAACAGCCGCTGGAGCCTGGTCACCTGGACGCTCTGCACGCCGGGTACGGCCGCGGCGACGGCGACCAGGCGGCTGAGCCGCACGGGCTCGCCGAAGGTCAGTGCGTCGGGGTGGAAGAAGCCGCCCCGGCCGTTGCCCAGCGCGCGGTACAGCTCGGCGAGGATCTGCCCGTGCTGGTGGCCGGGCCGGGCGCAGACGGTCAGTGCGATGTCCAGCGGCACCAGCCGGGCGGGGCCGACCACGAGGTCGTGGCCGATGCGCCGGTACACATCGAGGGACTGCTCGACCTGCGCGAGCAGTTCGGCCGACGGCTGCGCGCTGCCGTACGCGTCCACCGCGAGGTGTGCCTCCTGGACGCTGCCGGTCCAGCGGATCTCGGCGGCGGCACGCTGTACGCCGGGCAGTTCGCTCGCGAGCGCCGCGTAGTCCTCGGCGGTGACGGCGCGCAGCCGGGTGCGGCGCAGGTCGAGCGGAGCCAACTGGCGTACCTGCTCGACGGGTTCGGGCTCCGTACCGCCGACGGCAGGCAGCGGGTTACGGACGACTGCGGCCGGCGGCTGCTCGCAGTCGCCCTGGATGACGAGGTGGTTGATGGCCTCGGCACCGACGTTGCCCGCGATGCCGCCGCCGAGCCGGTGGTGCAGGGTGAGCCGGGTGCCCGGGGTGGGCCGGGCTCCGTGCCTGCCGTCGCCGAAGCGCAGGGCGAGGCGGCCGTCGTCCTCCAGCTCGCCGGCGAAGTGCCGCTCGCGCGGGGCGCTGTGCAGCAGGTCGCGGCGCGGCTCCCAGGTCAGGTCGCCGTCCTCGATGCGTACGGCGGGCAGGGCGCGGCGCGGGTCCTGGGCGAGCGCGGCCGTGGCGGAGCCGCGCAGCACCGGCTCCTCCGGATGGAGTCCGGCCGCGTACGCCGGGCCCCAGCTGTGGGCGATCTCCCAGGCGATGTGCGGGTCGAGGACCGTACCGGCGCGGGCGCGGGCGGCGAGGACGGCCACCCGGCTGAGCTTGCCGTCGAGCAACTCGTCGCTTCTGTGCAGGAGTTCGCGCAGCGCCCGGACGGGATGGACACGCAGCTCGAACCGTTCCAGGACCTTCAGGCCGAAGACGACGGCGAGTTCGCCGATCTCCTCGTCCCCGAGCCCGTCCCGGTCGCGGGCGCTGCGCCACAGCTCGACCAGCCGCTGCCGTACCCGGTGCGGGATCCCGGCGATCCGCTCGGCCTGCCCCGCGGCGACCACCCGGGCGTCGGGGAAGGCCACCGCCTGCACGACCGGCGCCCGGCCGAGGACGGGCCGGAAGCGGTGCCCGATGCCCGGGTAGACGGACTGTGCGAGCAGCGTGCGCAGGGCCGCGGCCTGGGCGTACGCCGTCCCCGGCACCACATGTTCGTGCCGCTGTCCGGCCCGCTCCAGGCCGATTCCGGCGCGTACCGTCGCCGCCTCGCCGACCACCTGGAACAGCTCCCGGACGTCGTCGGGGGCCAGGGCCGCCCCGCTCTCCGCCTTGTCCGTGAGGGAGTTGACGAGCCGGGCGGGGGCGTTGCCCTCCGCACGGTCGTAGCAGCCGAAGGCGGGCGAAGCGGGAGGGGGGTACCCCCGGCCGGAGGCCGGCGGAGGGTCGCAGGAGGCGACGACAGCGGGTACCGGAGGCACGGTGACCGTGTCGTGGAGTCCGGACCGGCCGTGGTCGACGAGGACGACGTTGCCGCGGGCCAGGGTCACGTCGTCGACGGGCAGGCAGTCCCGGCCGCCCCGGGTGGTCAGGCGGAGCGGGAAGCGGAGGGCGTCCTCGGCGGCCCAGGCGACCTCCAGGACCGGCTGGTCCTCGATGCGGTCGATGCCCGGGGTGACAGCGGTGAGGCGGACCGCCTGCCGGTGCCCGGGGTCGGCGTCGCCGGGGGTGCCGGTGCGCGGTCCCTTCACTTCCTCGAAGACGATCACGTCACCGGGATTCAGGGCGAGCCGACGCTCCCGGCAGGTCTCCGGGTCCTGCCACTCGTCGCGCAGGGTGGCGGCGGTGGCGCCCTTGGGCAGCGCGCACACCTCGCCGCCCCAGGTCCACAGGCGGATCGCGTTGTGGGCTGTGCGCAGCTCCAGCGGGTCGGCGGCGACGACCGGTTCGAAGACCTCCACCGAGCCGCGCTCGTCCAGGTCGCCGAGGTCGGTCTCGTCGATCACCGTGCCGGGCTCGGGGCGGTCGTGCGGGTCGAGGGTGCGCACGTCGACGGAGGCGAAGCGGAAGGTGCCGGGGGCGAGGGTGGTGTCGCCCGCGGTCTGGACGGTGACGTACGCCCGGGCCGTGCACCCGTCGTGCATCGCGTAGTCGATGAGCCTGACGTGCCGCCGTACCGAGACCCGGCGGCGCGCGGTCTCCAGATAGGCCTCGGTGGCCACCGCGTCCTGCTGGTAGCTGATCTGGTCGCCGGTGTGGGCGAGCAGTTCGACGAGGGTCATGCCCAGGTCGGCGGGGTTGCGCTCGACCCAGTCGGGGGTGGTGAGCGCGAGCCGGTCCAGGAGCAGCTTGCGGATGGTGTCGTAGTCGCGGGCGGTGTAGTCGACGACGGGAGCGGACGGGAGGTCCGGCTCCCCGCGTGAGGTGTCCCGGCAGTCGAAGGGGGTCGGGCAGTCCGGCCGGAAGGAGAAGCCGGCGCTGTGGTAGCGCTGGTCGAAGCCACGGAAGGGTTCCGTGCCGGGGCGGCCGTACGGGTCGGTCTCGACGAGGGCGAGGCGGTAGCGGGAGGTGTCGCCGGGCTTGTCGAGGGTGACGTAGAGCCGGTCGTCGAGCTCGGGGTCCTCCTCGCGTTCCACGCTGACGTCGACGCAGGTGATGCCGGTGATGCGGCGGCCGCCGTCGATGCGGACGTTCTCGGGGCCGAGGCCGTGCGGGGCCTTGCCGAGGAAGGTGACGGTGAGCAGCAGGCCGTCGTCGCCGACCTCGACCGCGTCGACTCCGTTGAGCTGGGCGGCGCGTACCTTCGCCCGCCGGGTGGCGGTGGTCATGCGGCCCTCCCCTCGAAGACGTCCTCGCGGACGGCGCCGGTGGTGCGGACGACGTACGACAGACGCACGCGGACGACGGCGTCGTCGCTCTCGATGTCGAGGGCCACCACGTCGATGAGGTCACCGAGCCAGCGCTGGAGCGAGGCCTGCACGGACAGTTCGAGGGTGCTGACCAGTTCGGGGCTGTTCGGGGCGAAGACCAGGTCGAGGAGTCCGCAGCCGAAGTCGGGGCGCATCACGCGCTCGCCGGGGCTGGTGAACAGCAGCTGCTCGACGAGGTCGTGGACGTGCTCGGCGTGGGCGGCGTGCGCGGTACGGCCCCGGCGGTCCGCGCGGAAGGGGAACGCGATGTCGGTGCGCGGGCGTTGACGTGTTTCGCGGCTCATCGGACGGTGACCTTTCGCTGTGCGGCCTCGACCACGGGGGGTCCCTGCGGGACGAAGGCCGCGGAGAAGCACTGGGCCGCGGAAGTGTCGAGCAGGACGGGTGCGCCGTCGACCGTGATGCCGGTGCCGTCGGCGGTCCAGCGGACCGTGACGCACGGCGAGGGCACCCCGTCGACGGTGTGGGGGCAGCCGGCGACGACATAGCTGTGGGCGGCCGTGGCGATGGCGGCGCCTGCGAGCCGTACGCCGCCGGAGGGTGTGGTGGCGGCCGTGACCCGGCCGCCGTGCGGGCAGCCGATCACGGCGCCGGCATCGAGCAGACTCCCGGACAAGTTCCTTCGTCCCCCGTCTTCTATCGCTTCGAGAGCACGGTCAACTGGCCCTCGTTGATGGTGACCTGGTCGCCGCGCAGCACGATTTCGGCGCCGGCGCCGGTGGCGATCACCACGGCTTCCCTGGTGATGCGGATGTACGCGCCGCCCTGGGCCTGGAGCAGGATCCCCTGGTCGGTACCGGCGGTGTCGGCCATCACGATCTTGTGCGCGCCCGGTGTCTGCACGACGACCGGCTTGCTGGGAGAGTTCGCCTGCAACGCGCGCCGCGCGTCCGGCGGCAACTCGTCGGCGGAGCCGTACCAACACCCCGTCCACACGGGGAAACTGGGGTCCCCCTGCTCGAACTCCACCCACACACCGGAACCGGGCGGCGGCACCACGAACTGCCCCGACTGCGGTCCCGTGAAGGGGAGGCAGGGCAGCGCCCAGGTCGACGGCTCGTCGCCGAGCACGTCCGGCACCTCGACGGTGATCCGGCCGATGCGCAGCGGGTCGTTGTTGTCGATGACCCGGCCGCGGAACTTGCCGAGGTGGCGATTGTTGGCTGCCGCCATGCTGAACTGCTCCTGAGTGGTGTGGTGTTACGGCCGGACGCGGTCGCTGCGGGCTTCCAGGCCCTCCCGGGAGAGGGTGAAGTTCTGCTGGAACGAGCCCGGGCGCAGGATGTGCGTCACGGACTTGACGTAGTAGTCGCCGTCGTACGCCCGTCCCGAGCCGCGCACGCCGACCAGTTGGCGGGGCTGCAGGAGGTAGCCGTGCCGGTTGACGTCGAGGGAGCCGGAGCCGGAGACGACGTCGGCGGAGACGGCGGCGCGGGCGAGGAGTTCGGCCTCGGCCTGCTCACGCTGCTGCTTGGCGGTGCCGGCCAGGGTCCTGCGCTTGAGGGCGGGGGTGGGCCGTCGGCCGAGCGGCGGGCGCAGCGGGCTGATCGGCGGCTGGGGAAGGAGGGTGGACTGCCGGGTCCCCGGGTCCTGCCAGCGGGCCTGCGGCTCCTCCCGGGCCGTTCCGTCGTAGGCGAACGTCAGCTGGTCCACGGTGGTGTTGGCGTCCATGTTGACGTTGAGGGCGTGCTGGCGGATGCCGAGACGGACCTCGGGTCCCCAACGGGCCGAGGACCGGCCGGGGTCGGGACCGGGCTCCAGGTAGAAGGTGTAGCCGTTGGCCTGGGCCAGGTCGGTGACGTACTGCAGGTCGGTGCCGGTCTGGTAGGGGACGCGCAGGTCCTGGTGGGGTGGCTGGGTGATCTTCTCCGCGTAGACGTCGGGCCGGATGCCGTAGTCGGAGTAGCGGCGCAGGATGGCCAGCACGCGCTCGGAGGGCGGGAGGTTGGGATAGCGGGCGGTCCGCTCCTCCAGGTCCATGAGGAGGGTGAGGTCCTCGCCGGTGACGGTGAGGGTGGAGTGGCCGGGCTGGTTGCTGGCGCCGACCTCCTGGCGTACGACCAGCCCGTCGAAGAGGACGTCGGTGGTGCCGCGGACGCTGACGGTGACGATGAGCCGGGTCTTGGGGTCGAAGAACCCTTCGGGCAGCAGCCGCTGGTTGATCAGCCCGTTCTTGGTGAGGTCGAAAGCGAGCTGGAAGCCGCTGCGCTCCCCCGCGGTCGCCGTGATCTGCGCGGACAGCAGGGCCTCGGTGACCTCGGCCGGGACCGGCCGGGCGAGCTTCGGCCCCATGAGGAGCGTGATGTGGACGGGGCCCTGCCCCACGGGCTGTTCAGACACGCCGGTGCCCTCCGGGCTCGGGGATCTCGACGACCCGCCCGGCTTCCTCCGTCAACTCCCGTGGGTCGAGGACCGGGTTGGCGTCGGCGATGCGCCACCACTGGCCGGGGTCGCCGAAGTAGCGCTGCGCGAGCAGATCGGGGCGCTCGCCGGCGCCGACGACGTGGTCCCGCGTCTCCTGTACGTCGAGCGGGGGCAGCAACCGCCGTTTGGCGTACCGCACTTCGGTTCCGTCGTCCTGCCGGTACACCCCGATCTCGGCATCGTGGTACCGGCTGGTGCGCGGATACGGATGGGACCCCGGTATCGCGCCCAGCGCACTCTCGTACGACTCGATGTCGGCCATGGCTCGGCTCTCAGCCCCTTCCGCTCAGTACGTCCGCGCCCGGCAGCCCGAGCGCCCCGAGACTCCCGCCCCGCGCGGCGGCGGCGAGCCGCTCCTTCTGTGCGAGGTGGGCCATGTAGAGGTCGGCGCCACGATGCCCGGCGGGCAGGTCGCTGACCGTGAGGATCTTCATGCCGATGCCGATCGAGGCCCGGATCGGGTTGAGGTTCACGTCGAAGGCGGACTCGTTGACCGACAGCTCGGTGAGCCGCACGGGCATGACCCGCTTGCTCCCCCAGGTGAACAGCGTCAACGGCATCTCGATCGGGCTGATCTCGATGGTCCCGTTCTGCGCGAGCCGGCTCGCGGCCCGCAGCTGCGCGGTGGTCGGCTGCACGAGCATCTCGAGGGTGGCGAGCTGCGGATGGATCCCGTCGGGCGCCGCGATCTCCAGCTGGTCGGTGGCGTCGATCTCGGCGGTGAACTTCCAGGTCTCCTGGGCGGGGCCCTTGAGGCGCAGGGCCTCGTTCTTGTCCCCGCTGCCGGTGCCTCCGGCTCCCGCGTCACTGCTGTCACCGGCCGACTGGGGCGCGATGCTGCGCTCCAGGGTGTCCGGGTTGAACTGCAGCACGATGATGCGCTGGGGGGTACCGGTGTCGGGGGCGACGACGACTATTCCGGAGCGGATGGGTTTGGGGATGTCTGCGTAGCGGGTCACAGGCGGGCCTCCAGCCGCTCACGCAATTCGCGGTAGTCGTGCTGAGGGAAGATCTCCGGGAAGACCTGCAGCATGCGCTGCAGGTAACCGACCGTGCTCCGATGGCCACTGCCGCCCAGCGACATGTCCGTATAGAGGTACTGCCAGCCGTAGGTTCCCTTGGTCAGCAGAAGGGCATCGAGATACCGGCAATACGTGATGTCCATTTTCAGGAAACCCGACGGGTAAGGGTCCCCACCGATGTCCGCGATGTCCTGGTACCAGATCTCCAGCGGGCTGGTGTTCGACTGCATCCGGATGAAGGACATCATTCCCGCCCCGGAACGCGGCGTGGTGTCGAAGCTGCGCAGTTCCGAGAGGAACTGCCGCTGGAAATCCGTCGCGTCGGGCATCGACGCGGGCCCGTCCTCCTGTTCGAAAACATCGTAGAAGTGCAGGAGCCGGTATTCCCCGTACAACTCCGGCAGGCCGCCGGTGGTTACCCACTGTGCACCGAGGTCGGTGAACCGCAGGGCACAACTCGGCATGCCCTCGTCCAATTGGACTTCGTCCCAGTCCTCGTTGTGTTCGTAGAGAGGCAGTAGGTCCTCAAGGGGCTCGGCGATCTCCGCGGTGCTTCCACAGCGGGCATTGAGGTACGGGCTCTCCCGGATGGCCGCCAGTGCTGCTGCGTGCCGCCGTTCGTTGTCGGTGAGGTCGGTCATGACCATGGGCCTTTCCTGGATGGTACGGGCTACTGGAAGGTGAAGAACCCCTGCTTGAAACGCTCCTCTATTTCGGTCGTGGTCCTCTCCAGCGAGTAGAGACTCTTCCCGTTCTGCGATTTGAACATCGACAACTTCCTGCGTATGTCGTCGATGTCATTAAACGCGTTGGTGCCGGGAGCAGCCTCTCCCCGTACCTTCATGAACGCTTCCATGAACAACTTCGTCACCCTGCCGAAGGCGCGTTTCACATCCGCCTCGGAATCCCTGTTGACGTTCACCGGGTTGAGATCCTTGGCCGCGGTCGAAGGCGGTGGGTTGAAGTGTTTCGTGGCACGCTGCTGGGCCGGAAGCTTCATCCAGTCCGACCTGTCTCTGCCGGATCCTTCTCCCCGCTTGCGGTACAGACCCCATTCGGCCTCGATCGTCTCGGGGAAACCCCTCGGATACTGCCCGTACGGGTAGGGCAGGCTCGCGGGACTGGGTCCCGAGTAGCGCGCCAGCTGGATTCTGTACCAGCCCGGAATCGGCGGCTCGTCCTCGTTCTTCTCACCGAAGGCCTGCGCCGCGTACTTCTCGATCGTGCGGTAGAACGCCGCGTTGTCATCGTTCCTGGCGGGAACGAAGTTCGACGTCTTTGCCGGCCCGCCAACCTCCCGGGGGATGAGGTGCATCCGGTCCCACTGCGGCGGGTCGCTGGTGTGCTTGTACACGTTCTCGAGGTAGGGGAATCCATAGGTGAACTGCCCGCTCGGCGGCCTGCCGAACGCCCTCGCGTACTCAGGGTTGATGTAGCGCGCGTTGGTGTCCGGTCCCGGTGCCACGGCGTTCTGCGGGGTCGGAGTGATCTCGGGACGGGGCAGGTCCCATTTGTTGAGGTAGTCGTTGAGCGTGTCCGGGAAACCGTCGATCACCCTGTCCTCGGGGTTGACCTTCGCCCACACCTCGAACGCGTCCCGTTTCGTCGCCCGCCTCTCCAGCGACGTGAGGCGGTACCACCGCCGCAAGCCGGCGAGAACAGCGAGGTGCACGGGGCGCGGCAGTCCGGGTTTGAGCAAAGTGGTGAGGATCTTCCTGATCCGCTCCACGGCGTTGTTGAGGCGCTTCTGCTTCGGTCCGGTCTGATCCTCCTCCTGCTTCCTCTTCCTCTTGCTGCGCCTGGGCTTGGGCCTTCCCGGGCCGTCTTTCTCGTGCTTGGGCCTGCGCCTGCCGGGGCCGTCCTTCTCGTGCTCGGGCCTGCGGCGGTCCGGGCCGTCCTCCTCCAGCTTTCGCTTCGGCTTCTTCGGGTCGTCCGCGTCACGCTTCGGTCGCTTCGGGTCCTCGTCCTTGCCGTTCCTCGGCTTCTTCGGGTCGTCCTCGTCGCGCTTGGGCCGCTTCGGGTCCTCGCCCCTGTCGCCCCTCGGCTTCCTGGGCGCGTCGGCGTCCTTGTCCGGCCCTGGCCTGCCCGGTTTGCCGTCGCCCTCGGTCTCCTCGGGCTTCTTCGTGGCCGGCGTCTCCTCGGCGTCCTTCGGACGCTGGGGGGTCTCTTCCTTCGGCTTTTCCGGGGCGGAGTCCTTCGGTTTGGTCGGGTCCTTTTCGTCCGTGGGCCTCGGCTTCGTCTCCGGCTCGGGCTTCGGCCTGGGGCGGGGCTCCGGCTTCGGCTTGGCCTTCGCCGCCGGCGTGGGGCGGGTGTCCGGCTCGGCGGAGGGCTTGTCGGTGGGGCGGCCCTTGGGGCGGGTGGTGCCGGCCGGTTCCGCGGGCCTCGGGCGGGTCGGGGTGTCCGTGTCGGCCTTCGGGCGGTTCGAGGTCGTGGTCGTGTCCCGGGGGCGCGTCGTCGTCGGGGTCTGCTCCGTCGGGCGGTCGCCGCCGCGTGGCGCGCCCTCGTCCTCCGCACCCCCGGCCGGGCGCCTGCCCGCGCCCCCGCCCTCCCGGCCGCCGCGGCCGAGCTTGGCCGCTATGCCCTTCAGGCGGCGGCCCACCTTGGCGACGTACTTGCCGACGGCGTCGAGCAGGTACTGGTAGGCGAGTTCGAGCAGGGCGACGATGCCGGCCGCGACCGCCTTGGCGAACAGCAGGCCCGCGCCACCCTGGCGGACCGCGAGCAGCCAGGACAGGACCGCGCCCATGGCCCGCAGGATCGCGCCCAGGGCGCCGATGGCCGTGCGGATCGCGTCGATCACGGCCATCACCCAGCCCGCGCCGGGGATCAGCTTCGCGACGACCTTGGTGATGACGATCTCACCGATGATGAAGGGGAGTTGGGGAACGACCGCGTCCCAGGTCTCCTTCACGATCCGTTCCAGGGAGAAGCCGCCCTTGATGAGCTTCTCGATGATCGCCTTCGGTACGCCGATGATCTCCTGGATCTTCTCCTGGAACCACTGCTTGACCGCGGACTGCACCTCGCGGAACAGGTGGTGCTTCGCACCGTCGACCGCCGAGTTCTTCGCACCGCTCAGCCAGCCGCCCGGGTCGTCCAGGAAGTCGACCGCGACCATCATGAACTCGCCGAGCGCGCCCAGGAGTTTGGAGGCGTAGTCGAGGATCGTCTTGACCGCGTCGATGATCGACTTGATGACGTCCATGAGCATCTTCTTGAGGATGTTCAGGATGTCGCTGAGCATCTTGGCCAGCTGGTTGAGCAGGTCGGTCACGATCTGCCTGAGCTGCGCCGCGAGCCGGGTGACGAAGGCGATCGCCGCCGCGATCAGGTCGGTGACGAACTTCCGTATCCGAGCCGCCAGTTCGATGATCTCCCGGACCATCTCCACGGCGAACTCGATCAGGTCGTCGATCAGGTTCTTGATCGCGTCGACGATGAACTTGCGCGCCTCGTTGATCCAGCGTTCGACGGTGTCCTTGAAGTTCTTGATGAAGTTGACGACCGCGTCACGCGCGTCTCGAATGATCTTGACGATCGCGTTCTTGATCTCGATGACCTTCTGCTTGATCCAGTCGAAGGCCTTCGTGAGCCAGTTGCCCGAGTCCTGTGCCGCGCTGTCCGCCTTGCCCTTCGCGTCCGTCTCGGCCTGGTCGCCCTTGTCCTTGATCTGCTTGTCGCTGTCGGTCTTCTGCTGGGTGACGTCGTCGTCGGTCTTCTTCTCGTGGTCCTGGACGTCCTTGCGGACCTTGTCCGCGCGGTCGCTCTTCTTGTCCCGGAGCTTCTTGAGCGACTGGTCCTGCTCCTTGCGCCAGTCCTGCCGTTGCGCGGTGACCTCGTCCAGGGCCTTCGTCCGCTGCCCCGCCTGGTCCTCGGTGTTCTTGCCGATCTCTCCGTCGACCTGCTGCCGGTGCTTGGCCTGCGAGTCGCGGAAGTCCTTGTCCTTGGTCTGGCGACTGGTGGACATGCCTTTCTGGCCCTGGCCGAACGCCGCCTGGAACTCCGGGCCCTTGTCGTGCTCGGCCACCGCGGACGCCGCGTCCGGGGGGACGGCACCCGTGGCTGCCCCGCCGGGCACGGCGGCTGCGCCCTGCGCTCCGTCCGCGCCGGGCACCTTGCCCTTCAGCTCCTCCTGAGGAGCGTCCGGATAGACCTGGTCCTCGCCCATCCCGCGGCCGGAGTCGTCACGTGCCGTGCCGACCGTGTCCTGGCCCTTCGTGTCGACGGCGGCGCCCTGCTCGTCGGACGTCTGCTGGGCCGCACCCTGCATCTGCACGCCGGGCGCGTTGCCCGCCTGGGCCTGCTTCAGGGCCTCGTCCTTGGTGGGCAGCCCGGCGAACTTGGCGGCCAGTTCCTGCTTGTCGACCTTGAAGCCGAGCTTCTCGGCGAGCCAGCCGATGCCGAAGCCCAGCGCCATCTTGAAGGTCTGCCAGCCGCTGGGCTCCTCCGCCTTCTCCGCCTCGATCTGCCCCTCGGGCTCCTTCGCACCGGTGACCTGGGCGTTCTCCTGCTGCGGAGCCTGCGACTTCTGCGCCGGGTCCTGCGAGTACCGGGCGGGGGCGTCCGTCTTCGGCCTGCCCTCCAGGGTCTGCGGGGCGCCGGCCGGGCGCTGCATGGACGGCGGCGCGGCGGCGAGTTGCTTGTGCTCGTCGCCCACGCTGCGGTCGACCGAGCCGCTCACCCCGCCCATCGCCGCAAGGGCCTTGTGGGGCTTGAGGGTGGCGGCCGTGCTCAGGCCCGCCTCGGGCGAGACCTGGGAGAGGTTCGGAGCCGGTGCCGAGTCCTTCTTCCCCTTGCCCTTGCCGGCGGGCTTGCTCGCGACGCCGGCGGCAGGCGGTGCGCTGGAGGCGGATGCCGTCGGCGCGGCGGTCGCGGGCGCCTGTTCCGGCTGCGGGGCGGCGCCGACCGCGTCCTCGGCGGCCTGTGCGGCGGATGCGGGCTCAGCCGCCTTCGGCTTGGGCGCCGGCGCGGGAGCGGGCGCTACCGCCCGTGCCGGTACGGGCTGTGCGGGCGTGGCGCGGTCCGGCTCCGCTGCCGCCCCGCTCTGCGCGCCGCTGGTGGCGCTGCCGGGCCGGTCGGCGTTGGAGCCCCCGGTGATCTGCGAGTCCCGGGCGGCCGGGGGTGCCGTGGCGTCGGCCTTGGGCTCGCTTTCGGCCGCCGGGGCGGCACCGGTCTGCTGCTCCTGCGGGCTCCCGGCGGTCTGCGGCGCGGCGGCCGTACCGCCCACCGCCTGCGGTGAGCCCTTCTCCTGCGCGGCCCCGCCCCGCTCCCCCGCGGCCGGGGCGCCCTTCTCCTCCTTGGCCGCGTTCTCCTGCGCGGCCCCGTCCGGCTTCGCCGTCTGCTGGGCACCGGGAGCCTGCTGCACCGTGGTCTGCGCGGTGACGGGTCCGGCCTTCGGATCGTCGGCACTCTTCGGGTCCTTCGAGACGGAACCGATGTCGGGCAGCCCGGTGGCCTTCTCGTCCGGTTCCAGGCCGGCGAGCAGGGTGTCACCGGGCCCGCCCACGGCCTCGGGCGCGGGCGCGGACTCGGGGGCCGGCGTTTCCACGGTGTCGTCCTCGACATCGGCTTCCGCCGCCGCGTCCTCGGCGTCCTCCGCGTCGCGCTCCGCCTGCACCTGGTCGGCCTTGGTCGGCGGCGGTGCCGGGAAGGACGGAAGGGCCGCGTCCGCTCCCTGGTCCGCCGTCGGCACCCCGGACACGTCGGGATCCTGGTCCGGCAGGAAGTCCTCCGGCTGGAGCACGACGTCCCAGGCGCTGGGTTCGGCACCGCCGACCTCCACCTCCGACGTGCTGTCGGAGAGGGCGCCCTCGTCGTCGGCCGTCTCCTCAGGTCCGTCGAGGTCCTGGCTCCGTACGCCGTCCAGGCGGCTCGACGGTGTGGGCAGCGGGATGTCCGTGCCGGGCGCGGGCGTGCCCGTCGGCCGGTCCGGGCCCCGCTTGTCCGCCTCGGGGATCTGCCGGCCGGCGGCGAACTGCTCGGCGGCACCGGGCCGGTTCCGCGCGGCGGACTCCTCCGCACCGGCGACGGGGACACCCTGCTGACCAGCGGCCTCCTGCTGGGGGTCCGGTCCGCCCTGACCGCCTTCCTGAGTCTGTGCCGTCTGTTCGCCGGCCTCCGCACCCGCCTCCTGGGGCGCCTCCTGCGGCGGGGCGGCCGAAGCCTCCTCCGGTACGGCGGCCGCCGTGTCCCGCGGCTGCTGCCCCGCCGCGGCCGCCGGGGTCTCGTCACGCACCCCAGCCGCCAAAGCCCCGCCCCCGCGCGCCTCGGCCCCCGGCTGCGGGCGCCGGTCCCGGGCCTCGGACGCGGCCCGCTCACGCCGGGCACGCTCCTCGGACCGGGTCAGCTGCTGCTCACGGGTGCCGCCGTTCAGGGGCGTGCTTCCGGGGGCACCTTGCCGCTCGGCCCGCTCCTTCTCCGGACCGGGTGCGCTCGCCGGCCGCTCCTGGTCGGCCCGGTCCTCCTGGGTCCGGCGCCGTGCGCTGTCCCGCTCCGAGCGCACCCGCTCCGACGTGTCCGGCTCGGTCTCGGGGGCGTCGTGCGTGTCGCGCTCCACGCGGTCGTCGGCGAAGTCGTCGTACGCCTCGATGTCGTCGACGAGGTCGAGGACCCGGTCGTGCTCCGGGGCGAGCAGCCGGCCCTCCAGCCGGGCGAGAACGCTGTCGAGCAACTCGGCTGGCAGTCCGGCCAGTTGCCTGCGGGTGCGCTGGGAGAGGTCCTCGGGGTCGCCGCGCAGTGAGCGTACGAGCGAGTTGGCGAGCCGGTCGACGAGGGTCGCCGGATCGATCGCCTCGGCGCGCTGCCGGTCGGCGTCCACCGTGGCGTATCGCAGCCAGCCGGGGGTGGCCTGCCCCTCCTCGACCTGCGGTGCGGTCTCCTCCCGTACGACCGCCTGCGCCGCCGTCTCCGCCTCCCGCTCGATCGCCTGCTGCGGCAGGCTCACCGCGCCGAGTTCGCGCCCCGCCCGCAGCGCGCCCAGGCCGTGCGGGTTCTGCACCGTGTGCTGGAGTTCATGGGCGAGCAGGCGCCGGCCCTCGTCGGTGCCCGGTTTGAAGGCGCCCTCGCGGAAGAGGATGTCCTGGCCGACGGCGACCGCGTCCGCGCCGAGGAGTTCGGTCAGCTGCCCGGCGTCGCGGCCGGTGTGCAGCCGTACCCGGCCGAGGTCGTGGCCGAACTGTTCCTCCAGCTCCCGGCGCAGGCCCGGGTCGAGGGGCTGTCCGGCGCCGCTGACGATGTTCTTCGGCTCCGGGGTACGGGACTTGGCGGCCCTCTCCCTGCGCTTGCGGCGGCGCTGCTCGGCCGCCTGCTCCGCGCCCGCGTCCTGGGTCCGGGAACCGCTCATCGGCTGACCTCCCCGTGGCCGCTGAGCCCCTCGTGCACGACCCGGGCCAGCTCCTGGCCGAGGCGGCGGGCGGACACTCCGGCGGGCAGGGGCGGCAGGCCGGACAGCGCGTCGACGGCGAGCGGACCCTTCGCCGCCAACGGGACGCCGTGCAGCCGTACCAGCCGGGTCAGTTCGGTCTCGAACGCGGCCGAGACGCGCTCCGGGTCGGCGCGGAAGCCGCCAAGGACCAGCTCGCCGATCTCCACTCTGATCGCCGAGGGCTCCGGCGAGGAGTTCACACCCATCCGCGGACCTCCGTCGGCGTCAGGGAGCGCTCCAGCTTCAGGTACTCGGTGCGGGCCGCGGCGAGCATGTGCCGCATCTGCAGCCGGTCGCCCTCCTCGGCGGCGAGGAACGCCCCGGACAAGGCGATGTTGCGGATCGAGCCACCGGCCACCGTGAGCTGGGCGAGCAGCCCGGCGTCGATGCCCTTCACCGGGGCCTGCGGCGGCAGCACCCGGCGCCAGATCTCGGCCCGCTCCGGCTCGCCCGGGAAGGGGAAGTCGACGACGAAGCGGATGCGCCGCAGGAACGCCGTGTCGAGGGCGCTCTTCATGTTGGTGGTGAGGACGGCCAGGCCCCGGTAGGCCTCCATCCGCATCAGCAGATAGCTGACCTCCAGGTTGGCGTACCGGTCGTGGCTGTCCTTGACCTCGCTGCGCTTGCCGAACAGCGCGTCGGCCTCGTCGAACAGCAGCAGCGCGCCGCCGCGTTCGGCGGCGTCGAAGACCCGGCGGAGGTTCTTCTCGGTCTCGCCGATGTACTTGCTGACGACCTGGGAGAGGTCGATGACGAAGAGGTCCAGGCCGAGTTCCTTCGCCATGACCTCGGCCGCCAGGGTCTTGCCCGTGCCGGAGCCGCCCGCGAACATGGCCGTCACACCGAGGCCGCGGCGCAGGGTGGACGCGAAGCCCCACTCCTGGTGGACGGTTGCCCGCTGCCGTACGTGCGCGACGATCTCGCGCAGGACGCCGGTCTGCCGTTCGTGCAGCACCAGGTCGTCCCAGCCGGCCTGCGGTTCGACACGCCGCCCCAGCTCGTCCATGCCGATGCGGGCCTCGTCGAGCCCGGCCCGCCAGGCGAGTCTGGCGGCGTCCGGGGCATCCTCGTGCGGGAGCCGGCGCCGTACCGTGGCGGCCGCGTTCCGTACCACGTGCGGCGGCAGCTGGAACTGGGCGACCAGCGCCCGCAGTTCACTCTCGTCCAGGTCGGTCTCCCCGAACGCGCCCGCCCATACGGCCAGTTGTTCCTCGTCGTCGAGCCGGGGCACGCTCACCCGCGCTCCGTAGGGCCGTTCCGACCGCAGCGGGTCCTCGCTCGACACCACCACCGGTACGGCCGCCCCGGCCAGGAACGAGTCGGTCGCCGCCCGCTGGTCGCGGTCCAGGTCGCCCGCCTCGACGAGCAGCGCGGCCGGCAGCAGGATCGCCTCGCGCTGCCACAGCCGGGCGAGCCGGTCCCGGTCGACGGGGCCGGTCGGGATGTCCTCCGCGCTCATCGCGTATGTCCCGAGCCCCGAGCGGGCGGCCGCCGCGGCGGCGATGTCGGACCGGCTGCGCAGATCGCCCCCGGTCAGCTCGACCAACGGCGTCTCGGCCCCGTTCGTCCAGCCCTCGGCGAGCCGGGTCGCCGCCAGGTCGTAGGCCGGCGGCAGCGCGTCCGGCACCGGGGTGCGGCGCAGCTGCCCGTGCAGTCGGGCGTCCAGATACGGCGAGCCCAGCAGGAAGTGCAGGACGCGCTCGTCGAGCCGCAGCCGCGAGGTGGTCAGCCGTGACTCGTCGTCCAGTTCGGTGATCCGCCAGCGCCTGAGCGGCGCGATGGGGGTGAGCGCGCTCCAGTGCGGTTCCGCGAGCGCGGCGAGGGCGAGCGAGAAGGTGGGGTACGCCCGCTCGGGGTCACCGGCCGCCGCGGCGCACCGGGGAGCCGCCGTCGGTTCCAGCTCGTGGGCGGCGGCGAGGAGTACGAGGTCGCGTTCGAAGGAGGTCAGGCCGAAGCAGGTGACCAGGGCGTCGAGGGGGGCGGTCGCGGGCCCCTCGACGGTGACCACGTCGGCGCCGGGTACGTCCGCCCCGGTGGACTCCCTGCTGGTGGACTCCCTGTCGGTGGACCGTGCCGCGTGTGCGTCGACGCGAGCCAGGACGCGCCGGATCTCCGCGGTCAGCGTCGTCCCGTGCCCGTACGTCCCCACGTCCTCACCTGCCCCCCTCGTCTCCATGCGGTCTCACTTCTCCGCGCCGTCGTCGCCGGAGCCGCGCTGAGTGCCCTTCCGGGGCTGCGGCCGCGCCGGCCTGCCGGTCCGTGCCGTGGACTTACGGGCCCGTGCCGGAGCCTTCGCGCCGGTCTTGGCCACCGCCTTCGCGGGCGCCTTCGCAGGGGCCTTCGCCGGCGCTTTCGCGGGCTTCTCGGTGCTCGCCTCCGAGCCGTCCTGCTCGACCTCGACCTCGGCCTCGACCTCGGCCCGGCCGGACACACCGGACGATGCCGGTTCCGCCCCCGGCGGGACCGGCGCCCCCGGTGCCCCGAACGGCAGCACCCGCACCTCGGGCCGTTCCACCGGCTTCCCCGGCACCGGGCCCTCGCGGCCGTCGATGAGGACGAGGGCCGCCTGGTAGACGACCGACAGGGTGTAGGGCGTCTGGTAGAGCATCCCCCACAGCTTGGACGTCTCGTCGATGTCCATCACCGTGGGCGAGAAGCGGACCCGCTGCGCGGCCTCGGCCAGGTCGCTGCCCGCCAGGTACGGCCGCTCACCGGCCTGTTCGATGACGTCCTTCGGCAGCACCGGTATCTCGTGCAGCGTGCGCACCACGGAACCGATCAGCCGCTGGCCGACCAGTTCCTTCTCGTCGCCGTACGCGCTGATCAGATAGTGCAGGTCGAGCGCGGCGGCGGGCCGTCTGACCAGGGTGCCGTCGGACGCCCGGGTCGGCAGGTCGTTGTTGCGCCGCGAGGTGTCCGGGGTGACCTGGTAGAGGAACACCGAGATCGTGGGCTGGTCCAGCTGCGGATCGGCGGGCGGCTTGCGCGGCTCGACCTTGACGGCCTCGCCGAACTCCGGCCCCACGTTGTTCTCGATCAGCAGCGCGAGGGCCTGGGTGACATGGGCGATGGCAAGTGCGTTGCTCATGACGTCGGTTCCTCGGTTCCTCTCGGCCTGCTGATCCCTGTTCGTGGTTCACTCGCGCCCCCGGGCCAGGTACTCGGTGAGGCTCAGGGCCGCCCCGGCGCGTTCCCTCGAGGGCGGCCGCCGCGGGCCGTCACCCGTCGGCGACGCGGTCACCTCGAGCCGCCCGATCTGCACCTGGACCACCTGTTCGGTGGCGCGCGCCGGCCGTCGGGCGGCGGCCTGCCGTACCGCGTCCCGGGCTGCCGCCGTGTCGGCGGCGCTGGGTCGCGGCGCCGCGGGCACGATGCCGGGGGCGGCGCC
>NZ_JBEZKI010000019.1:86176-231903 GCF_040651615.1 Streptomyces sp. NPDC048417
GTCGTGCCCGCGGCGCGACCGGGGCCGGACGCCGGGCGGGGCAGGGGGGTACCGGCGCGGGGGCCACGATGCGGGGGGGGGCGCCCGTGCCCGGGGGGATGGGCACGGGCGCCGCGGTCCGTGACCGTTCCGGCCGCGCCTGTCCCGCCGTGCGCCGCCCGGCGTCGGGCAGCGGTCGCGGCTCGGACACGACGGGTGCGACGGGCCGCAGCAGCGGCACCTCGGGCCGTAGGACCGCCGGCGCCGGCGGCATGGCCCGTTGCTCCGTGTGGACGACGGTCCGCTCCCGCTCCGTGTGCGACCGTGTCTCCACGGCCGCCGTGCGCCGCACCTGCGCTGGGGGTACGGCCGACGGCGGTGTGATCGCGGGCCACTGCAGCGCCTCCGCTTCCGGCACGGGGGCCGTGTCCCGTACCGCCTCGACCCGCTCGAACGGGCCGGGCAGCCGGGGCCGTACCCGCACCGCGGCCGGTCGCGGGGCGGTGTGCCGGGCGAGCAGCCGGTCGAGGAAGTCGGGTGCGTCCCCTGAGTCAGACATCCGCGCACAGCTCCAGGTAGTAGCGGCGCCGCAGCGGGCTGAGCGCCAGGATCTCCGGCTCGCTCCACCCGTAGGCGGTGGCGAGCAGGTGGACGTCGAGCAGCACGTCCCGGGCCCAGGAGTCCAGTTCGGTCCAGAGGTAGGAGGCGATGTCCAGCTCGGCCCGGGTGGCCTCGCCGCACTCGGGGCAGGCGACGTCGAGCGTCAGGTCGGCGCCCGGGTCGGCCGCCTCGACGGCCTCGGCGATCCGGCGCCGCACCGGCGGGGGCAGCTCGCCCGCCGGGACCGCCGTACCGTCGTGCGCCGCCGTGACCAGGCACCGGGCGAGCAGCGCGGCGCGCGGGTCGGCAGCCCGCGCCGCCGTGTGCAGGTCGGCGATGGACGGCAGCCTGAACTCGACGTCCCAGCCGCTCTCCTGGATCCGCACGACCGGCTCACCGCGCCCGCCGAGCGAGCCCGCGAGCTGTCCGGCGTCCAGGTCGAACTCCATGTCCTGGCCGCACGCGGCGCATTCGAGGCGCACGTCCATCCGCTCGCCGAACAGCGCCCGGCGCAGCGTGATCAGGTCCGTCTCGCGCTCGCCGACCGGCAGGGCGGGCAGCCGCGTCGCGTCGACGTCCGGGCGTGCCGCGCGGTGCAGCAGCAGCGCCCGGCCGGCCGGCGCCTCACCGAGGCCCGCCTCCCAGGTGGCCAGCAGGTCGGCCTCGCCCGAGGCCCGCTCCCCCGACACCCGTCACCTCACGCCGGGTTGAGGAACGAGGGCTCCTCCGGCTCGGGCACCTCGTAGTCCCGTTCCCAGCCCTCGCACTCGAGCTTCAGCGACTGGATGGCCACCGCGTTGGCGTTGGCGTCCATCTCGCCGAGGACCTGGTACTCGCTCGGCCAGGTCCGGTACAGCTTGTGCGAGACGGCGACCTGGCCGGCCTCGTTGAGGACCTGGATGACGATGTCCTTGCGGAAGTCGGCGAGGGACACCTCGGCGCCGAGGCCCGCGCCGACCTGCCAGACCTTGTTGGCCCAGCGGTCGAACTCGGGGTCGTGGGTGACCCCCCGCTCCAGGGTGATGCCGTCGAACTCGGAGCGGCCCGGCGACTTGCGCGGGGAGGAGGGGTCGCCGCCGTTGCGGTGCTTGACGACCTCCGTGGTCCGCTTCAGCGGACTGATCTTGCTGATGCCGGCGACCGTCCGACCGTCCCACAGCACAAGGAACTTGAAGTTCTTGTAGGGGTCGAAGCGATGCGCGTTGACCGTGAACTCAGCCATCGAATTTCCTCGGTATCCCTTGTCCCTTGGTGCCTCAGAGCGCGAACTGGCCCGACGTCTGCTGGATCCTGACGACGACGAACTCGGCCGGGCGGACCGGCGCGATGCCGACGAGCACGTTGACGACACCGTTGGCCACGTCGTCGGCCGTCGTGGTCTCGCTGTCGCACTTGACGAAGTACGCCTCGCGCGGGGTGCTGCCCTGGAAGGCGCCCTGCCGGAAGAGCGTGTGCAGGTACGAGGAGGCGGACAGCCGGATCTGCTGCCACAGGTTCTCGTCGTTGGGCTCGAACACCACCCACTGCAGGCCGCGTTGGAGGCTCTCCTCCACATGCAGGGCGAGCCGCCGCACGGGCACGTACTTCCAGGCGCTGTCGAGGGCGTCGGAGCCTTCCAGCGTGCGCGCCCCCCACACCAGCGGGCCGGTGACCGGGAAGGTGCGCAGGCAGTTGACGCCGAGCGGGTTGAGCAGGCCGGTCTCCCGGTCCGTCAGGTCGACGGTGAGCGAGTGCACTCCGACGAGCTGCGCCTCCGTACCCGCCGGGGCCTTCCACACTCCGCGCTCGGAGTCGGTGCGCGCGATGACGCCGGCGACCGCGCCGGACGGCGGGAAGGCGCGCAGCCGGCCGGTGAGCGGGTCGGTGAGCTGGATGTGCGGGAAGTACAGGCCGGCGTGGTTGCCGCGCACGGCGTCGAAGGCGGAGATCCCGGCCCGCGCCGAGTCCACGCTCACCCAGGTGGCGGGCGCGTCGACCAGCAGGAAGATCCGCCGCTCCGCACACAGCCGCTGGGCCGCCGACACGACGGTGAGGGCGTCCTCGGTCTTGTCGTACGACGCCAGCTCGGGCAGCGACAGCAGGTTGACGTCGGCGACCCCGCGCAGCGCCTGGATGCCGGTCTTGCCGGCCTCGGAGCCGATGAGGTCGCGCGGGCCGGGGGCCGCGCCGTCCTCGCCGCCCTCCAGCGGGAACACCGGTGGGTTGACCGAGGCCTCCAGGCCCAGGTCGTTGGCGCACTCGCCGAGGAAGCGGACGACGTCCTCGGGGTCGGTGGAGCCGGCGACCACCTGGATCCGGCGGCCGAAGGCGGTGACCTCGACACCGGCGAAGGCGTGCCTGCCGGGCGCGTCGGGCAGCGCGCGCAGCCTGCGCTCCAGGAGCAGCGCCAACTCGGCCACGGTGGACGGGGCTTCGCCGTCGCAGTCGGGGTCGTAGAGCCTGAACTCGCGCTCCACGTCACCGATCTTCACCGTCAGGTCGACGGCGAGGTCGGGCAGTCGGTGCCCGAACGGCTTGGAGACCGTGCCGGACGGATCCGGGCGCCCTTCGCCGACCGCCTCGACACGGATCAGGCGCGAGCCGGCGTTGACGACGGTCGGCGCGTGGCCGGCGCTGTCGGCGTCCATGGACAGGCCGGTGAAGGTCTCGCGGGCGTCGCCCCTGGCGTCGTAGACCCGCAGGTTGAAGGTCTCCTCGCAGTCCGGGGTGTCGTAGTCGACGGCCACGCGCAGGCCGTTGCCCCAGACGCCGGGTTCCTTGGCGTGCACTTCGAGGACCCGGGTCTCGCTGTGGCCCTCGGTGGACTCCAGGACGACACAGGCCGCCTTGCCGCTGCCGGCCTTGGCGACACGGACGATCACGGCGACGGTGCCGCCGTTGCCGAAGAACTGGTGGACCGCGTAGGAGAGCGGGCTCTGCGCGCTCAGGCCGCCGAAGCGCCGCTCGAAGTCGGCGAATCCGGTGACGCGCACCGGTTCGTTCAGCGGGCCGCGCCGGGTGTGTCCCACGAACGCGGTCACCGAGGTGGTCACGGCGGAGACGGTGCGGGTGCTGCTGGGAAGCTCTTCGACGTAGACGCCCGGATAAGTCGGCCTCGCGGCGCTCACGGCATGCGTCGGCATTCCCCCTCCTATCCCTTCTCGGGCACCGGATGGCAGGCACCAAGAGGCGGCAGAGGGGGAGGTCGGGCGGCGAGCGCGGCATTTCGGTCCCCGGCGCGCCCCAGGCGCACCGGCCACGCACCCCGTATCAGTTTCCCCCGTCAGTACCCCGGACGGACGGCCGGCCGGGTCAAGCACGCATGCTTGTGACTCCTGATGCTCAAGTGCTGCCTCCACCTTGGGGAGTTGGGCGTTGCAGGAGCAAGGCGGGTTCACGCCAGCCCGAAGGGAGGTTCGATGAAGAGCGACTTCTGCGACCCGCACAGGATGAGCACGTGTCGGATCAGGCGGTTCACAGAATTCACACAGTCGATGGTGCAGCAGAATGGAACCCATGTCCCGACGTACCTCGCAATCCCGGCGGCAGCACGGCTCCGCCCCAGATCACAACCCCTCCTGCCCTTGCGGTCTTGCGGAGACGTACGAAAAGTGCTGTGGCCGATTCCACCGGGGTGAGGCAGCGGCACCCACGACGGAGACGCTGATGCGCTCGCGCTACAGCGCCTTCGTCGAACGCGACGAGCCGTACCTGCTGCGAACCTGGCATCCGCGAACGCGTCCGGCACGCGTCGACTTCGATCCGGGGATGCGCTGGACGGGTCTGGAGATCCTGGCGACGACCGACGGGTCGGCCTTCCACACCGCCGGCACGGTGACCTTCCGCGCGTCCTTCAAGGGCGGCTCGCTGCACGAGCGCAGCCGGTTCGAGCGGGTGGAGGGGGCGTGGGTGTACGTGGACGGGGAGTTCCCCGACCAGTAGGACTACGGCGCCAGGATGTCCAGCTCCTGGAGGGCGCCCACCGTGATCTCGCGGGTCAGCTGCTCGGCGCGGACCGCGTCGCCCTCCCGTACCGCCTCGGCGAGCTGGACATGGAGGGTGACGGCGGCCGGGTCGGGGTCCTCGAACATCACCTCGTGGTGGGTACGGCCCGCGAGGACCTCGGCCACGACGTCGCCGAGGCGGGCGAACATCTCGTTGCCGGACGCGTTGAGGATCACCCGGTGGAACGCCATGTCGTGCACGAGGTACTGCTCCAGCCGGTGGCCGCGCGAGTTGGCCACCATGCCGAGCGCGCACTCGGTGAGCTCGGCGCACTGCTCCGCCGTGGCGCTCTTCGCCGCCAGGCGGGCGGCCACCGGTTCGATCGCCGAGCGCAGCACGGTCAGTGAGCGCAGCTGGTGGGGGCGGTCGGCGCCGGCCAGCCGCCAGCGGATGACCTGCGGGTCGTAGACGTTCCACTCGGCCTTCGGGCGGACCGTCACGCCGACCCGGCGGCGGGACTCGACCAGGTGCATGGACTCCAGGACCCGGACCGCCTCGCGCATCACGGAGCGCGACACCTCGAACCGCTGGGCCAGCTCGTCCGTGCGCAGGACGCTGCCCGGCGGGTACTCGCCGGCGGTGATCGCGGGGCCGAGGCTGTCCAGTACGCGGCCGTGCAGCCCTCTGCCCATGGTGCTCATGCACTCAGCGTACCGAGTGGATCACAGGGCCAAAAAGTCAGACTTATTTGTCACAGACTCTTGAATTCGTCGTACCTAATGGGTTTCAGTGAGGCCGACGCCGGATGTCGTACGCCGGTGTCTCTCGTTGAGGAATCCCGAGGAAGACAGCGAGGCAGTGATGCGGACCCCCCACGTCGTCGTGGTGATGGGCGTCGCCGGCACGGGCAAGACCACGATCGGTCCTCTGCTCGCCGCCCGGCTCGGCGTCCCGTACGCCGAGGGCGACGACTTCCACCCGCCGGCCAACATCGCCAAGATGTCGGCCGGGCACCCGCTGGACGACACCGACCGGTGGCCGTGGCTGGACGCCATCGGCTCCTGGGCGCACGGGCGGGAAGGTCTGGGCGGGGTGGTCAGCAGCTCCGCGCTGAAGCGGTCGTACCGGGACCGGCTCCGCGCCGCCGCCCCGGGCGTCGTCTTCGTGCACCTCGCCGGTGACCGCAAGCTCATCGAGGACCGGATGTCGCACCGGCAGGGTCACTTCATGCCGACCGCGCTGCTGGACTCCCAGTTCGCCACGCTCGAACCGCTGGCGGCGGACGAGCCGGGCGTCGCTGTGGACGTCACCGGCTCCCCCGAGGAGATCACCGCGCGGGCCGTGCGCGCCCTGGACGCGCTGCCCGACCTCACCCGGCAGTAACCTTCCCCCTTTTTCTGTCCCCAGATCTGCAAGGAACCACCGTGACCAGACTCAGCGTCGAGATGCTGGCAGCGGACACCGTCGCGCCCATCACCTCGGCCGGACATGCCCAGCTCGGCATCGCCGTCCTCGCGGGCATCGCCGTCATCGTCCTGCTCATCACCAAGTTCAAGCTCCACGCCTTCCTGGCGCTGACCATCGGCTCGCTCGCGCTCGGCGCGTTCGCCGGGGCGCCGCTGGACAAGGTCATCACCAGCTTCACCACCGGCCTCGGCTCCACGGTCGCCGGCGTGGGTGTCCTGATCGCGCTCGGGGCGATCCTGGGCAAGCTGCTCGCCGACTCCGGCGGCGCGGACCAGATCGTCGACACCATCCTCGCCAAGGCCGGCGGGCGGGCCATGCCGTGGGCGATGGTGCTGATCGCCTCCGTGATCGGTCTGCCGCTGTTCTTCGAGGTCGGCATCGTGCTGCTGATCCCCGTGGTGCTGATGGTCGCCAAGCGCGGCAACTACTCCCTGATGCGCATCGGCATCCCGGCGCTGGCGGGTCTGTCCGTGATGCACGGCCTGGTGCCGCCGCACCCCGGCCCGCTGGTCGCGATCGACGCGGTCGGCGCCAACCTGGGCGTGACCCTGGCGCTCGGCGTCCTGGTCGCCATCCCGACCGTGATCATCGCCGGTCCGCTGTTCTCCAAGGTCGCCGCCCGCTGGGTGGACGTCCCGGCCCCCGACCGGATGCTGCCGCAGCGCCCCTCGGAGGAGCTGGAGAAGCGCCCCGGCTTCGGCGCCACCCTCGCCACCATCCTGCTCCCGGTCGTGCTGATGCTGGCCAAGGCACTGGTGGACATCGTCGTCGACGACCCGACGCACGCCGTCCAGCGGGTCTTCGACGTCATCGGCTCGCCGCTGATCGCCCTGCTCGCGGCCGTGGTCCTCGGCTTCTTCACGCTCGGCCGCCCGGCCGGCTTCTCCAAGGAGCGGCTCCAGCAGACGGTCGACAAGGGCCTGATGCCCATCGCGGGCATCCTGCTCATCGTCGGCGCGGGCGGCGGCTTCAAGCAGACGCTGATCGACTGCGGTGTCGGCCAGATGATCCTGGAGATATCCAAGGACTGGTCGATCCCGGCCCTGCTGCTGGCCTGGCTGATCGCGGTGGCGATCCGGCTGGCGACAGGCTCGGCGACGGTGGCGACCGTCTCGGCGGCGGGCCTGGTGGCCCCGCTGGCGGCGGACATGTCGACGGCCCACACGGCCCTGCTGGTCCTGGCCATCGGCGCCGGCTCGCTCTTCTTCAGCCATGTCAACGACGCCGGTTTCTGGCTGGTCAAGGAGTACTTCGGGCTGAGCGTCGGACAGACCGTCAAGACCTGGTCGATCATGGAGACGATCATCTCGGTGGTCGCGGGCGGCCTGGTCCTCCTGCTCTCCCTCATCATCTAGACACTTCCATCGTCCAGACACTTCCGGCCATCATCCGGACCGTCCCGGCCGAGCACCGTCGCGCCGGGACGAAGCCGTGGTGCCGCGAGCGGTTCCCTGGGCTACGGCCGCCACAGCGGATGCTCGCGCTTGGCCCACTCCTTGCTCACCTTCCCGGTGCGCAGCCCTTGTCTCGCCTCCGCATCGGCCATGGCCATGCCGATATGGCCCGCCAGGACGATGCCTATCGTCAGGGCCAGCCAGTCGTGGACGAAGGTGGCCGAGGTCCGCCACATCAGCGGGGTGAGGTGGGTGAACCACATCAGCAGGCCGGTGGCGAGCATGACCAGGGTGGCACCGGCGATCCAGTTCGCGTAGATCTTCTGGCCGGCGTTGAACTTGCCGGCCGGGCGGGAGGACGGGCGCTTGTCGCGGCTCAGCGCGGCCCGCAGCCAGAGCCTGTCGTGGGGGCCGAAGCGGTTCAGGAAGCCGAGGTCCCTGCGGAAGGCGCGGGAGGCGAGGCCGAGCAGGACCGGGACGGGCAGGGCCAGGCCCGCGCACTCGTGGACGCGGACGACCAGTTCGCGGCGCCCGACCAGGATGGCCAGCTGCGGGATGTAGAGGCAGGCGGCCGTCAGGACACAGACGCCCATCAGGGCCGCCGTCGTGCGGTGGATCCAGCGCTCGGCGGGGGTGAAGCGGTGCAGCCGGTGCGTGGCGGCCGGTGCCTCAGCTCGTAGGCTCATCGTCGCGTCCGTTCGAACGGCCGACCCAGGCGTCGACGTCGTAGCCGAGGTGCTCCCAGTATCCCGGCTGCACCTTGTCGGTCACCGTGATGCCGGAGAGCCACTTGGCCGATTTGTAGAAGTACATGGGGGCGACATAGAGGCGGACCGGGCCGCCGTGGTCGTGGCCGATGGCCTTGTCCTGCATGCGCAGCGCGACCAGGATGTCCGGCCGTCGCGCCTGGTCGAGGGTGAGGCTCTCGCTGTACGCGCCGTCGAAACAGGTGAAGCGGATCGCCTTCGCGCCGCCGCGCACTCCCGCCAGGTCCAGCAGGTGCGAGAGGCGGACCCCCTCGAACGGGGTCTCCGGCACCCGCCACCCGGTCACGCACTGGACGTCCTTGACCAGCCGGGTCTGCGGCAGGGCGCGCAGGTCGGCCAGGCTGAAGGTGCGCGGCTTGTCGACCAGGCCGTCGATCTTCAGCTGGTAGTCCGCGGCGGTCTTGTTCGGCACCGATCCGGTCACCGAGTAGTAGCGGAAGCCGCCGCCGTTCGGGAGCAGGCCCGTCAGGCCTGTCGGGTCCTTGCCGGAGAAGGTGCCGAGGACCGACTCGGTGACGCGTTGCAGCACCGGCGCGGTCACGACACCGAGAGCGCCCAGGCCGACGGTGCCGAGGAACACCCGGCGGCCGATCGGCCGACCCTCCTCGGGTCGTTCAGAGTTCACTTACTCATTCGAACACCCTCGGGGCGGGCCCGGCCAGGAAATCCGGCCGCCGTAAGAAATCCACAACATCTTCTTGTCAGCCACCGAGCGCGCGCTCCCGGGCCGCCCGGAACGCCTCGCAGGAGTCGCGGTCCGGGTAGGACCAGGGGGCCCGGGTGGCATGGCGGCCGATGCGCTGGAACAGGGCCGCGGCCTCCGCGTACCGGCCGGCGCCGGAGGTGGCGTGGGCCAGGTGGTTGAGGTCGACATGACGGCGCGGGTGCTCCTCGATCCCCCACTCCAGCCACCAGTCGAAGGCCGCGCTCAGGGCCCGCCGGGCGGACGGCTCGGCCCAGTGGCCGGCCGCGGCCGGATCGGTGGGCGCCCGGCCGGTGGCGGCGAGCACCCGGTGCCGCTCGGTGTAGGCGACGACGGGGAGCACGGCCAGCGGGGAGTCGGCGGGGGCCTCGGCGGCCGAGCGTTCCGCGAAGGCGCACAGTTCGTACGTCCCCTCGGCCTCGGTCTCCGCGATCCGGGCGGCCATCAGGTGGTGGGCGTGGTGGTGCTCGGGATGGCGGCCGCGCACCTCGTCGAACATGCGGCGCGTCTCGTCGTCGGTGCCGAGGTGGCGGGCCAGCAGGAGGAGGCCCAGCCACGGGGTGGGGTCGGCGGGGGCGAGCGCGGCGGCGCCGGTGCAGGCCTCGCGGGCCCGGTCCGGGGGTTCCTTGCCGCGCAGGGCACGCCGGACCAGGGTCAGGGCGTAGAGGGTGGCGGCACCCGCGGAGCCGGGCTCGGCGAGCAGCCACTCGCGGGCCCAGGCGATGGCGTAGGGCTCACGGGCGAGGACGATGGCCCGGTGGCCCCGGCGGTCCCAGTCGTCACCCGTGTGGAGCAGCAGGGAGCGGGCGGACTGCCAGCGGCCCTGGGCCAACGCGGCTCGCGCGGAAATGAGTTCGGCGTCGTCGAGGGCGTCGTCGGGGCAGTGTTCGCACCCGGGGTGCGTTGCCGCGCGGGGGACTTCGGCGACGGCCCGGCCTGGGCCTAAGAGGGGCGGGGTTGGGGGCACCGCGGAACTTCCTGGTTGTCGGGCTGCCATCGGCCGATCACGCACAGCAAACCGCCAGCCAAGACTTTGCGTCAAGCTGAGCGGGGCTTGTACCCCGTTCAACTACCGTGAACACAGCGGAACTTGACGCGCGCCGGGGTCCGTTCGGCGTACCGTGGCCGTGGGGCTCCGGGTTCCGGCTGTGGCGTACGCCATGGCGCGGGCCGCCCGGGCATCGGACCATGGCCGTACCGGTCCCGCCGCCGCCCTGATCCACCCGCCGAGTTCGGCTCGGGCGTCGTGACCGGGTCAACCGCCCGGTTCCGGGTACTCCCGGGGCAACACCCATCCGCGAGCGCTACAGTCGGCCACTACGCACCCCGTAGCCCGGCCGCATGATCGAGGTACGCAGCGTGTCCGTTCTGGTTCTGGTTCTCGCCGTGAGTGCGGCCTGTTGCCTCGGCTTCGGGTTCGTGCTCCAGCAGAACGTCGCCCAGAAGGCCCCGCTCAGCGACTTCCTCTCGCCCCGGCTGCTGCTCGACCTGATGAGGGTGCCGCGCTGGCTCGGTGGGATCGGGCTGATGGTGGCCGGCATGGTCCTCGGCGCGATCGCCCTCGGCAAGGGCGAGATCTCCCTGGTCGAACCGCTGCTGGCGACGAACCTCCTCTTCGCCCTCGCGCTCTCCCGGCACCAGACCAAGCATCCCCTGAGCCATCAGGGCTGGGCGGGCCTGATCCTGCTCGCGGGCGGCGTCACCGCGTTCATCCTGGCGGGCGAGCCGCGCGGCGGCCATGCCATCGCCAACCCACTGCGCCACTGGCTGATCATCGGCGTGACGGTCGGCCTCGCCCTGCTGCTCACCACCTACGCCAAACGGTCCCGGCTGAGCGCGGGGCCGACCCTGCTCGCCCTCGCCGCCGGCCTGCTGTACGGCGTACAGGACGCGCTGACCCGGGTCACCAGCACCCGTTTCTCCGACGGCGGCATCACCGAGGTACTGACCGGCTGGCAGCCGTACGGCGTGCTGGTGCTCGGGATCAGCGGGCTGATCCTCGTCCAGAGCGCGTTCGAGACGGCGGAGCTGCGCAACTCGCTGCCCGCGCTCACCGCGGCCCAGCCGCTCGCCGGGATCCTGTGCGGCGTCGGCTTCCTCGGGGACCGGCTGCGCACCGACACCGGGGCGCTGGCCTGGGAGGCGGCGGGGCTCGCGGCGATCGTGGCGGGCATCGTGCTGCTCGGGCTGCACCCCGCGATGCCGCGCGGTCCGGCGCCGAAGGAGCCCTCGCTGGACCTCCAGCCGCGCTGACGCCCCGGGCCGCCGGCCTGCTTGGATGGCGGCATGAAGCCTGCTGACGAAATCCTCGACATCGTCGACGAGCACGACCGGGTGATCGGACAGGCACCCCGCGGTGAGGCGTATGCCCGGGGGCTGCGCCACCGCTGCGCCTTCATCCTGGCCCGCGACGCCGCCGACCGCGTCTTCGTCCACCGTCGCACCGCGACCAAGCTGGTCTTCCCGTCCCTGTACGACATGTTCGTCGGGGGTGTGGTCGGCGCGGGCGAGTCCTACGACGACGCGGCGCTGCGGGAGGCCGAGGAGGAACTGGGCGTGTCCGGGCTGCCCCGTCCGACGTACCTCTTCAAGTTCCGGTACGACGACGGCGCCGGGCACAGCTGGTGGTCGGCGGTGTACGAGGTCCGCTGCGAGCTGCCGGTACGGCCGCAGGTGGAGGAGGTGGCCTGGCACGACTTCCTGACGGAGGAGGACCTGGCATCGCGGCTCGGGGAGTGGGAGTGGGTGCCGGACGGCTTGGCGGCGTGGGAGCGACTGCGGGAGTGGCGGGGCTGAGGACGGCGGCGGGGACGCTTACCGGCGCCGGCAGGGTGCCTCCCCCAGAGGGGGGCACCCCCAGAGGGGGGCACCCCCAGAGGGGGGCACCCCCAGCGCCCACCCGTGCCGCCTGGGAGCACCTCCCAGGCCCTTGAGGCACCGGGGGAGGCACGACTGCCCGCGGCCGTGACGGGCCCCGTAAGGGGCGCGGGGAACTGCGCGCGCCTCCCCGCCCACCCGCAGACGAACCCTCGGCCGACCTCCCGCGCGGGGATCTGCGCGCGCCTCCCCCGCCCACCCGCAGACGAACCCTCGGCCGACCTCCCGCGCGGGGAACTGCGCGCGCCTCCCCCGCCCACCCGCAGACGAACCCTCGGCCGACCTCCCCGGTAGGCTCCCTGCACGTGATCGAATTCGCGCGGAACGTCCGTTTGTGGTTCGCCCCCGAAGTGGTGCGCGAAGAGGGAACGACCCCCGACTACCGGTTCTCCCTCGCCAACGAGCGGACCTTCCTGGCCTGGCTGCGCACCGCCCTCGCCCTGATCGGCGGCGGCTTCGCCGTGGACCAGTTCCTGCCGGACCTCCGCTGGGCCTGGCGGGTCGGTCTCGCGCTCGCGCTCCTCGCCGCCGGCGTGCTGTGCTCACTGCGGGCCGTGAACCACTGGATGCGCTGCGAGCGGGCGATACGGCGCGGCGAGGACCTCCCGGTCTCCCGGTTTCCGGCCCTGCTCAGCGTGGTAGTCGCCGTGGTCGCCGTGGCGATGGTCGTCGTGGTGCTCGTCGGGTGGGAAGGATGACGGCGCCGGTCCGTGACCCGGGGCTCCAGCCGGAGCGGACCCGGCTGGCCTGGCGTCGTACGACACTGTCGGCGACCGTCGCCGCCGTACTCGCGGCGAAGACCGCCCTGCACGGCAGCGCCTCGGCCGACGGCGTGCTCGCCTGCGCGGCCTGCTGCGTCCTGTGGCTGGGCTTCCTTCTGGTCGCCAACCGCCGCATCCGCGACCTGGCGGCCACCGACCGCCCCTCGGCACTGACCCCGCGACAGGCGACCGCCGCGGCGCTGTGCACCATCGCCGTCGCCCTCTGCGCCGCCGCACTGGTCGTATAGGCCCCCGGGCGCGCCGAAGGCCGTGGGCTCAGCTTCGGCCCTCCTCCTCCGGCCACTCCACCGTGACCACCAGCTTGCCCCGGGTCCGTCCCTCCTCGCTGCGCCGGTGTGCGTCGGCCGCCCGCTTCAGCGGAAAGGTCTCGGTGACATGGACGGTCACCGCTCCCTGCTCCGCGAGCGCGGCGAGCCGTGTCAGGTCCTCGGCGTCGGGGCGCGCCCAGCAGTAGCGGCCGCCGAAGTCGACGACGTCCGGGTCGGCGATCGAGGCCATCCGGCCCTCGGGGGCGAGCAGGTTCGCCGAGGCCGTCAGGGCCTCGCCGCCCACGGTGTCGAAGACGGCGGCCACACCCTCCGGGGCCAGTCCCCGGACACGTTCGGTCAGGCCCGGGCCGTAGGTCACCGGCTCGCCGCCGAGGCCCCGTACGAAGTCGTGGTTGCGTTCGCTCGCCGTACCGATGACCCGGGCACCGAGGTGGGCCGCGATCTGGACCGCGAGGGAGCCGACCCCGCCGGCGGCAGCGTGCACCAGGACCGTCTCGCCGCGCTTGACCTCCAGGGCGTGGACCAGCACCTGGTAGGCGGTGAGGCCGGCCAGCGGCAGCCCGGCGGCCTCCTCGAAGGAGAGGTTGCGCGGCTTGCGGGCGAGGGTGCGCACCGGGGCGGCGACGTACTCGGCGAAGGTTCCCCGGGAGAGGAAGTCCTCGCGGACGTAGCCGATCACCTCGTCGCCGACCGCGAACTCGGTGACGGCCGGCCCCGGCTGGACGACGACCCCGGACACGTCCCAGCCGGGGATCACCGGGAAGACGGCGTCCATGATGCCGTGCAGATGGCCCTCACGGCCCTGCCAGTCGACCGGGTTGACGGCCGCCGCCCGGACCTTCACCAGCACCGAGTCGGGGCCGACCTTCGGGTCCTTGACCTCGCCGTACTCCAGCACATCGGGTCCGCCGTACCGGCTGTAGCTGATGCCCTTCATGCAAACGACCCTCCGGTGTACTCGGACGCCACGCAACCGGGATGCCCGCATATGTGCCGTTCGCGTGGCAGCCTGTCCGTCGGCAGCACGCCATCCTTCCGAACCCCGTACCGCTGAAGGCGACACACCATGACCACCCTTCATCAGGAACACACCGCACACGGCCACAGCCACGGACCGGGCTGCGGACACGACCAGGTGCCGCACGGCGACCACGTCGACTACGCGCACAACGGGCATCTGCACCGCGAGCACGGCGGCCACTGGGACGAGTGCGAGCCCGCCGGGCACGTCACCCACGAGACCCACGACCACCGGCACGGCGACGGCTGCGGCCATACCGGCGTGCTGCACGGCGACCACATCGACTACCTTCACGACGGCCACCGGCACGCCGAGCACGACGGTCACTGGGACGACCACTGAAACGGTCCCGACCCGGACGACGGCTCCTCGCTCTGCGCGCGCGGGGAGCCGTCACTCTTCAGCCGGGTCCCAGGGTGGTCCCGGTCACGTTTGGCTCACCGACTGGACGACATACCGACTGGTCGGCATCATGAGTCGGGTCCTGTTCACTCGTTCGTAGGAGCGATGCATGAGCCCCGACCACCCGCCCGGACTGGATCTCGACCGGCTGCGCGGGCTGCTCGACCGCGAGCGCCCCGGCCTGGTGGCCGGTCCACTGACCGGAAGGCTGATCGAGGGCGGACGGTCGAACCTCACCTACGCGGTCTCCGACGGCGCCTCGAAGTGGGTCGTACGACGGCCGCCGCTGGGCCACGTCCTGGCCACCGCGCACGACATGAAGCGCGAGCACCGGGTGATCAGCGCCCTGTACCCGACCGAGGTGCCGGTGCCGCGGCCGGTGCTGCTGTGCGAGGACACGGAGGTCCTCGGCGCGCCCTTCTACGTGATGGAGTTCGTGGCGGGCACCCCGTACCGCACCTCCGAACAGCTGATCCCGCTCGGCCCCGAGCGCACCCGGAACGCCGTGCTGTCCCTCGTCGACACGCTCGTCGAGCTGCACTCCGTGGACCCGGAGCAGGTCGGGCTCGCCGACTTCGGGCGCCCCGAGGGCTTCCTGGACCGGCAGCTGCGCCGCTGGGGCAAGCAGCTGGACGCCTCCCGCAACCGTGAGCTGGCCGGCATCGACGAGCTGCACGCCACCCTGGGCCGCCGGCTGCCCGCCTCCCCCGCGCCCACCGTGATCCACGGCGACTACCGCCTGGACAACGTGCTGATCGGCGACGACGACACGATCAGGGCGATCCTCGACTGGGAGATGTCCACGCTCGGCGACCCGCTGACCGACCTGGGCCTGCTGGTGATGTACAGCCAGCCGCTGGGCGCGCCCGACTCGCCGGTGTCGACGACCGCCGAGGCGCCCGGCCACCCGGACCCGCGGGAACTGGTCGAGCGCTACGCGGCCCGCTCGGGGCGGGACGTCACGCACATCTCCTGGTACACGGCGTTCGCCTGGTTCAAGCTCGCCGTGATCCTGGAGGGCATCCACTACCGGTACACGCAGGGCCAGACGCTCGGGCAGGGCTTCGACCGCATCGGCGAACTCGTCCCCGTCTTCATCGACCACGGACTGACCACTCTTCAGGAAGGCTGACCGGCCATGGACTTCGCGTTCGACGCGCGCACCGAGGAACTGCGCGCCAAGCTGCTCGCCTTCATGGACGAGTACGTCTACCCGGCCGAGGCGGTCGCCGAGGAGCAGCGGGCCGCGCTCGCCTCGCCGTGGGACACCCCGGCCGTGGTCGAGGAACTGAAGGCGGAGGCGCGCAGGCAGGGCCTGTGGAACCTCTTCCTCCCCGACGCCGAGTACGGCGCGGGGCTCACCAACCTCCAGTACGCGCCCCTCGCCGAGATCACCGGCCGTTCCCCGCACCTGGCGCCCACCGCGCTGAACTGCGCGGCCCCGGACACCGGCAACATGGAGGTGCTGGCCCAGTTCGCCGACGAGGCGCAGCGCAAGCAGTGGCTGGAGCCGCTGCTGGCCGGTGAGATCCGCTCCGCGTTCGCCATGACCGAGCCGGAGGTGGCCTCCTCCGACGCCACCAACATCACCACGCACATCGAGCGAGCCTCCGACGGTACAGACGACTACGTCATCACCGGCCGCAAGTGGTACATCTCCGGGGCGATGAACCCGAACTGCAAGATCTTCATCGTGATGGGCAAGACCGACCCGGACGGCACCGACATCCGCCGCCAGCAGTCCATGGTCCTGGTCCCGCGCGACACCCCGGGCGTCACCGTGAAGCGCGCGATGCAGGTCTTCGGCTACGAGGACCACTCGCACGGCGGCCACGCCGAGGTGGTCTTCGACCACGCGCGCGTGCCGGTGTCGAACCTGGTCGGTGAGGAGGGCGGCGGTTTCGCCATCGCCCAGGCCCGGCTCGGCCCCGGCCGGATCCACCACTGCATGCGGCTGATCGGCATGGCCGAGCGGGCGATCGAGCTGATGTGCCGGCGGGCGGTGTCCCGGACGGCGTTCGGGAAGGCGCTGGCCCAGCAGGGTGTGGTGCACAACTGGATCGCCGACGCCCGGGTGACGGTCGAGCAGCTGCGGCTGCTGGTCCTGAAGACGGCCTGGCTGATGGACACCGTCGGCAACCGGGGCGCCCACGCCGAGATCCAGGCCATCAAGATCGCCACCCCGCGCGCGGTCGTCGGCATCATCGACCGCGCGATCCAGCTGCACGGCGCGGGCGGTGTCAGCCAGGACTTCCCGCTGGCCGACCTGTACGCCGGGGCCCGGACGTTGATGATCGCCGACGGCCCGGACGAGGTGCACCAGCGCTCGCTGGCGCGCCGGGAGCTGAAGAAGTACCTGTAGGAGACGGGCCGTCGGGGCCGGAC
Organism: Streptomyces sp. NPDC048417; assembly: GCF_040651615.1. NCBI lineage: Bacteria > Bacillati > Actinomycetota > Actinomycetes > Kitasatosporales > Streptomycetaceae > Streptomyces > Streptomyces sp. NPDC048417. The sequence continues at coordinate 102,747 of NZ_JBEZKI010000019.1, forward strand.
GCGGTGCGGCGGACCGCCTCACCGCGTCCGGCCCACCACCAGCTGATAGAAGATCGGCTCACCGGTCGTCGTCACCCGGTGCTGGAACCGCGTGCGTTCCAGCAGGGCAAGACGTCCGTCGGCCACCAGCCGCTCGACGGCGGCGCCGAACCCGTCCGGATCCGCCTCGTCCATCCACCGCTCGTCGATGGTGAAGGCCACGGGCGCGCCGGAGGGCAGCACCGCGAGCGCGTTGACCAGCGCCCGCGGTGTGGCGTGGGTGCCGCCGAACGCGCCGGCCGACACCAACCCTCCGAACGCGTACGGGCGTAGTGCCGCACGGAGTCCGTCGCCGAGCTGGAAGTCGCCGACCACGTAGTCGGCGTAGACGTCCGGCCGGTCGCGCAGACACGCCTCGCGCGCCGCCGGCAGCGCATCGACCCCGACCACCCGGGCCGCGCCTCCGCGACGCACGAGCTCGCCCACCAGTCCCGTGCCGGAGCCGACGTCGAGCACCGTCATCGTCCCCGGCTCCAGCCCGAGGCTCGCGGCCGCGCGCAGGAAAGCCGCCGCCGCGACCTGCGGCGACCTGCACTGGAGCCGGTCCTGGACGACATGCTCGTAGAGTCCGGGCACGGCGTAGACCCGCGTGTACTCGTGCAGGTGCACCGTCTCGTGCTCACTCAACGCGATGTACTCGCCGTCGGCCTCTGGCGGGCCGAGCAGCCGGACGCCCGCAAACGCATCTGCCATGCCGGTGAGACTATGCGCGCGTGTCAGCGTCCCGCCACCAGTGGTGACACCAGCAGGAGAGCTCGGGCGGGTCTGCGGTCAGTGGCCGTCCGGTCCCGGTCGCCGATCGTGCGCCGGCACCCCCGGCGCGGTCGGCGGTGCCGGGGGTGTGCCGGGGCATCGCGGATCCCGCGCGATGCCCCGCCAAAGCCCCGTAGGCGCTTGCCTGTCGGGGGCCGGCCGACCCTCTAGGGGCGCAGTGCCCGCAGCAGCAGGTCGGCCAGGTGGTCGGCGACCTCCTGGGGGGCCATGGGGCCGTCGGGGCGGTACCAGGTCGACAGGTGGTGCACCGAGCCGAAGTGGTAGTCGACGACGAGGTCGGCCGGGGTCGCGGTGGAGAACACACCCTCACGCTGGCCCTCCTCGACGAGCGCGCGGAAGCGTTCGTGGTAGCGCCGGCGCTCGGCGCGCACCTGCTTGTTCTTCTCCGGGCTCAGGTGGTGCATGGACCGGAAGAAGATCATCGCGTCGTCGAGGTTCTCGATCGTCGTGACGACGACATCCGCGGCCGCGCCCCGCAGCCGCTTCTCGATCGGCTCGTCCGCGTTCGCGAAGGCGTCGAGCCGTTCCTGCTGGACGCGCAGCACGCGCGCGTACACCTCGTGCAGCAGGTCGTCCTTGGAGCCGAAGTAGTGGTACAGCGCCCCCTTGGTGACGCCGGCCGCCTCCACGATCTCCTGCACGGAGGTGCGGTCGTATCCCTGCTCCGCGAAGAGCCGGGTGGCGGCGGCAAGAAGCCGCTGCGGAACAGGAGCCCCGTCTCCGTCGGTCGTCCTGGGCACTGCCGCCACCTGCCTTTCTCGTATGTCCGCTAACTCTGTTGCGGTCGGGAACGAAGTTCCCGTCGGAGGATCTTCCCACTTGCCGTCTTCGGCAGGTCGGGCAGGATCTCCACCTGGCGCGGATATTTGTAAGCGGCCAGTCTCTCCTTGCAATAGAGGGCGAGATCGTCCGGATCGGTTGCACTACCCGGGCGAAGACTGATGTAGGCCTTCACGGTCTCCCCGCGGTACCCGTCGGGCACCCCGACGACGGCCGCCTCGCGCACCGCCGGGTGGGTGTACAGCACGTCCTCGACCTCGCGCGGCCAGACCTTGAAGCCGGACGCGTTGATCATGTCCTTCTTGCGGTCGACGACGTACAGCCAGCCCTGCGGGTCCATGAACCCGATGTCGCCGGTGCGCAGTTCGCCGTCCGGGAAGGTCTCGGCGGTGGCCTCGGGCCGCCGCCAGTACCCGGGTACCACCTGCGGCCCGCGTACGGCGATCTCGCCCTGCTCCCCGAAGGGCACCTCGTTGCCCTCGTCGTCGATGATGCGCACGTCCGCGTCGGGGCCGGGCACCCCGACGGCGAGCGTCCCGGAGACCGGGTCCACCGGCGCTTCGAGGCTCGGCGGCACCGAGGCGCACGGCGCGGTGCACTCGGTCAGCCCGTAGCCGTTCCTGATGTAGGGCCCGAAGCCCGCCCGGAACTTCTCCACCAGGGCCGGCGGCAGCGGTGCGCCACCGGAGGAGATGTTGACGAAGGAGGCGAAGTGCTCCGGGGTGACGTCAGGGTGGGCGGCCAGGGCCATGAAGGCGGTGGAGGGGCCCACGGTGTACTGCGGGCGGTGCTCGGCGAACGCGTCCAGGACCAGGCCCGGCTCGAAGCGGTAGGTCAGCACGAGCGTGCCCACGCTGGTGAGGCAGGCGCAGAGCTGACAGACCATGCCGGTGATGTGGAAGAGGGGCGCGAGGGCGTAGTAGACCGGTGCGTCGGGCAGCGCCAGTCCGGTCCGCTGCCGTTCCGCGTTGTACATGATGTTGCCGTGCAGGTTGGTGGCCCCCTTGGGGGCGCCGCTCGTCCCCGAGGTGTAGCTGATCAGCGCGATGTCGGAGGGCACCGGGTCCCGCCCCTTGGGCGCCTTCCCGCCCCGGCGGGCGACGGCCACCAGGTCCTCGGCGTCGGCGGCCTGCGGCAGCCGTTCGAAGGTCAGCACGCGCGCGTCGTCGCGCGTCTGGAAGTCCAGCTCGCTCGCGGTGAGCACGATCCGCACCGGCGAGTCGGCGGCCGTGTCGCGCAGATACGACTCCCAGGCCCGCTGCGAGCAGACCAGCGCGGTCACCTCGCCGTCCCGCAGGACGTGGGAGACCTCCCCCGACTTGTACATCGGGTTGACCGGCACGACGGTCGCGCCCGCCTTCCAGGCGCCGAGGAGCGCGAGCACGAAGTGCGGGGAGTTCTGCAGGATGACGGCGACCCGGTCGCCGCGCTCCAGGCCGCGCTCGGCGAGATGGGCGGCGACCGAGTCGCTCAGTTCGTCGACCTCGCGGAAGCTGAGGCGGGCGTCGAAGTAGGCGAGGCAGGTGCGGTCGGGTGCCTCGGCCGCGGCGGCCCGCAGGGCGTGCACCAGGGAGTCCGGGGGGTCGACCGGACCGCGCTGGGCGTCGTTGAGCAGCGCCACCCAGGGCCGGGCGGCGTAGCTGGACTCGGTCTCCGACTGGGTCACCGGGTGGCCTCCCACTTCTGCTGGATGTGGTTCATGTTCGTCAGCCAGCGGTCCGGGTCGGCGGCCCGCGCCTGGTAGAAGTCGGCGACCTCGGGATGCGGCAGGATCAGGAACCGGTCTTCCGCCATCCCCTTGAACAGCGCGTCCGCGACGGCGTCCGGCTCGATCGCGGTCGGCTGGAGCACCAGGTCGCCCGCGGTGCCGGTGGCGGCGAGCATGTCGGTCCGGACGCCCTGCGGGCAGATCGCGTGCACCTTGAGCCCGCGGTGGCGGTACGTCAGCGACAGCCACTCGGCGAAGGCGTAGGCGGCGTGCTTGGTGACGCTGTACGGCGCGGCCCCGATCATGGTGAGCAGCCCGGCGGCGGACACCGTGGAGACGAACCGCCCGCTCCCCCGCTCCAGCCAGTCCGGCAGCAGTTCCTGCGCGGCCCGCACGTGAGCCATGACATTGACGTCCCAGGCGGAGGACCAGACGGCGTCCGCGGCCGCCTCGGACCCGCCGGAGCCGAGACCGGCGTTGGCGCAGTAGACGTCGACACTCCCGCCGAGCGCGTCCCGGGCGGCGCCGACGATGCCGGACGCGTCACCCGCAACGGCGATCCCGCCGATCTCCTCGGCGACGGCGCCGGCCTTGTCGGCGTCCAGGTCGTTCACGACGACGCGGGCGCCTTCGGCGGCGAACCGCCGGGCGAGGGCGGCACCGATACCGCCTCCCGCCCCGGTGACGACGACTCGGGCATCTTGCACGGCTCCCACCATCGGTCTCCTTCGACACGACGCGACCAGACTCGGCTCAGCACGGACACACTAACCGGTCGGTATGTTTGAGAAAAGGGCGACGGTCACACCCCCTAAGGACGCGCCCCGAAGAGGCGCGGGACCACTGTCCGACACGCGACGACCGCAACCCCCAGCGCACAGGGCCACTGTCCGACACCCGACGACCGCCCCCCAGCGCACAGGGCCACTGTCCGACAAGGGACGACCGCAACCCCCCAGGGGCGCGGGGAACTGCGCGACCAGCCACACACGACCTGCACCCGGACGACCACGGAGGCCACCCCCATGCGCCCGTCCAGACGAAGTCTGCTCACAGCGGCCACGACAGCGGCCGTGACAGCCGTACCCACGGCAACCACGGCCGACGCCCACGGCAGCCTCAAGACCGGTTTCGACCACCTCTCCGCCGACGGCTACGCCCTCCTCGCCGCCCAAAAGGTCGGCATCGTCACCAACCCCACCGGCATCACCACCGACGTCCGCCACATCGTCGACGTCATGCACGCCGACCGCCGGGTCGAGCTCACGGCGGTCTTCGGCCCCGAGCACGGATTCCGCGGCACCGCCCAGGCCGGCGGCTCCGAGGGCCGCTACGACGACCCGGCGACCGGCCTCCCCGTCTACGACACCTACCTCAAGAGCGGCCGGCCCCTCGCCGACGTCTTCACCACCTCCGGCGTGGACACGGTCGTCTTCGACATCCAGGACGTCGGCGCCCGCTTCTACACGTACATCTGGACGCTGTACGACTGCATGGAGGCCGCCCGGCTGGCGGGCCGGCGCTTTGTCGTGCTGGACCGCCCCAACCCGGTCACCGGCCGCGCCGCCCAGGGCCCGGTCCTGCACAAGGAGTTCGCCAGCTTCGTCGGCCGGCAGCCGATCGCGCAGGCGCACGGGATGACGGTCGCCGAGCTGGCGAAGCTGTTCAACGCGGAGTACCTGACCACCCCGGTCGAGCTGGACGTCGTGACGATGACGGGCTGGCGGCGCGACCGCTTCCACGACGCCTACGGACTGCCCTGGGTGCCGCCGAGCCCCAACATGCCCACCCCGGACACCGCCCTCGTGTACTCGGGAACCTGTCTCTTCGAGGGCACGAACCTGTCCGAGGGGCGTGGCACGACCCGCCCCTTCGAACTGCTGGGTGCGGAGGGCATCGACGCGCGGTGGGCGGCCGCCGTCGACGGACTCGGGCTGCCGGGCGTGCGGTTCCGGGAGGCGTACTTCGCGCCCACATTCTCCAAGTTCCAGGGCAAGACGGTCGGCGGGGTGCAGCTCCATGTGCACGACCGGGCCGCCTACGACCCCGTACGGACCGGGATCGCGCTCCTGGTCACCGCCAAGAAGGTGTGGGGCGGCTTCGCCTGGCGGCCGGACAACTGGATCGACAAGCTCACCGGATCCACGACCGTGCGCACGATGACCGACGCGGGCGCGGGCACGGACGAGATCGTCGGCGCCTGGCAGGACGAACTCGCCGCGTTCCGCCGGATCCGAAAGGAATTTCTGCTCTACAGGTGAGGCGCGTTGTATGGCCAACCTTGCCCGGCAGCGGGACGATGCGCGCACATCGCACCGGTTCGGGGGACGAGGAGCCTGGCATGGCGGATCCTGGGATGAGCGTGGCTCCCTACTGGGAGCTGACCTTCGACGCCGACGGCGACCCGGACGGCGCCGAACGCGACCGGCTGCTGGGCGAGGTCACGGCTCATGGCGTCCATGACCTGATCGTCTTCGCGCACGGCTGGAACAACGACCGTTCGGACGCGACCTCCCTGTACCGGCGGTTCTTCGCGCCGATCCCGAAGCTCGCGCCGAAGGGGCGGATCGGGTACGTCGGGGTGGTGTGGCCGTCGATGCGGTTCTGCGACGAGCCGATCCCGGACTTCCCGAAGTCCGTGGTGGCCACGGAGGCGGAGGAGAGACCGGCCCCGGTCCTCGACAAGGACACCCGGCACGCGCTCCTCGACACGTTCCCGGGGCGGGCCACCGTGGTCGACCAGATCGCCCGGATGCTGGACCAGCGCCCGGCGAACGAGCTGGCGGAGTTCGGGCGGCTGGTCCGGCTGCTCGTCGAGGTCCTGCCGGGAGGGCCCCAGCCCCTGTTCGCGGCGGACACGCTCGCGGAGGGCGTCCCGCAGAGCGAGCCGGTGCTGTTCACCGGGGACACGACGGCCCTGTGCGCGGAGTTCGCGCAGACGCTGGCCTCCCTTGGGCAGGGCCCCGGCACGGCGGCGTTCGCACTGCCCAACCCCTGGGACGGCGCGAAGGAACTGCTGCGGCAGGCGACGTACTACGCGATGAAGCGGCGCGCCGGGACCGTCGGGGAGCGTGGGCTCGGGCGGGTGGTCGGGCAGTTGGCCGGCGTCGCCCCGCAGCTGCGGGTGCATCTGGTCGGGCACAGCTTCGGCGGCCGGCTGGTGTCGTTCGCGCTGCGCGGGCTGCCGGACGGGGTGCGCACGGTGAAGTCCGTGACGCTGCTGCAAGGAGCCTTCTCGCACTATGCGTTCGCCGCCCGGCTGCCCCACGACGCGCGCGCGGGCGGGGTGCTGCAGGGCCAGGAGAACCGGATCGACGGTCCGCTGGTGTGCTGCTACTCCCGCTTCGACGGGGCGCTCGGCACGGTGTATCCGCTGGCCTCGCGGATGGCGGACGACTGCGAGTCGGTGCTGGGCGTGGACGTGGGCGGGGCGCTGGGCGCCAGGTGGGGTGCGATGGGGCACGACGGGGTGCAGGCGGTGCCGGGCACCCGGTCGCTGGACCTGGCGGCGGCCCTGCGCGGCCCGCTCGCCGCGTCGGGCTGCGTGAACGTCGACGCGGCGGCGGTCGTGAAGAGGGGCGGCCCGCCGGCCGGGGCGCACAGCGACATCGTGCACCCCGAACTGGCGAGGGTGGTGCTGGCGGCGGGGCGCATCGCGTGACCCCGCCGCCGTGGACGTGGCGGCTCAGCGGTGTGACGTGAACTCCACGACCTGCTGGAAGGTCGGGCGGTTCTGCCAGCTGATGTTGTAGTGCTTGATGCCGCCCAGGGTGCGCTGGACGATCGAGTCGGCACACCACTGGTCGCCGGCCGAGCACAGGGAGTCCCCGGGGTAGACCGTGGACGCACTCGCACCGGCCGCCGTCTTCAGCGTGCTGATCAGGACGTCGCGGCAGGCGCTGAGGCTGCCGCCGCCGCAGTACTGCTCGGCCAGCGGCCCGGACACGGTCTGCCCGAGCACCGACCGGATGTCCTTGTCGACATAGCTCCACCAGCCGTACTGGAAGGAGCTTCCCGCGTGCGAGCCGGTGGGCCCGTGGGCGGCCGACGGGGTCTCGTCGATGTACAGGTTGTTGGTGAACGCGGTGTACAGGTCGTCACCGAGGCCGGGCTGGAACTCGGCCTTCACCAGCAGCGGCCACCAGGCGTCCAGGATCCGGACGGCGTCGGCGTTGGCGTAGGTCTTCGAACCGGCCGACGTCTCCGTGCGCTTGCCGCCCGCGGTCAGCCAGGTCTGGAGCTTGGTGACGGCCGCGGCGGCCGTGGAGTCGGTCACCGTACTGCTGTTGATGACCTTCAGCAGGTCCGGCAGCACGTCCTCGGCCCGCAGGTCGGTGAGCGATGCGTCTGCCATGGCCTTGACAAGCGAAGAGCGGGTGACTCCCCCGGCCGCGACGAGTTTCTTCACCCGGTCGTCGAGCAGGTTGCCGCGGTGGACGGAACCGTCACCCCAGCTCGCCGTCGTGTAGTTCAGCGCCTGTTTGTTGTTCCAGGAGATGTAGTAGTCCTGGTCGATGGAGTTGGGGTGTGCGGAGGCCGGGGTGTAGTCGGCCGTGTTGGTGGTCGGGTCCCAGTTCTGCCACTCGTAGGCAGCCTGGCCCCAGACCGGGAACTCGGGGTCGACACCACTCGGGCGCACCGGGTTGTTGCCGCTGTTGTAGTACGCGGTGTGCGAGGAGTCGGCGTAGAACCAGTTGAACGTGAAGTTGATGTGCTGCACCGCGCTCTGGAAGGTCCCCGGGCTCTTCACGTAGTCGGGATCGTTGAGCATCTGGAAGCCGATGATCGAGTCGGCCTCGTGCATGTAGGAGGAGCGCAGGGTGGTGTAGGCGACCTTCTTCCCGCCGACGGTCGCGCGGTATTCGACGGGTCCGTACTTCGTCTTCCACACGCGCATCGTGTACGAGCCGGCGGCCGTGCCGTCGGCGGTCGTCGGCTTCCAGGAGTTCTTCTGCTCGACCTCGTCCATGGCCGTGCAGGTGCCGTGGAACAGGTAGTGGTAGTCGTCCTGGCAGAGCTCGACGGCGTAGCTGTCGATGATGTCCTGGCCGGAGGTGGTGGCGGACCAGGCGTAGTCCTGGCCGCGGCCGAGTTCGACGTACATGCTCAGGCCGGCGAAGGAGGCGCCGCGGGCGCTGATGCCCGGGCCCTGGATCTCCTGGAGCATGAGCAGCTGCGGGGCGAAGTAGCCGGTCTGCGGTCCGAACACGGCGATCGGGTGGCCGCTCGCGGTGTACTTGCCGCTGACGACGAGGGCGTTGGACATCCCGCGCTTGGCCGAACTGAGGGCGGTCGCGGTCGCCGCCGCGGAGGCGGCGGAGGCGCTCTGGTCGGCGCCGGTGCCGGTGGCGTCGTAGACCAGTGGCTCGGTCGTCACCGAACCGGAGTCCGGCAGCGCCTCGCCCTGCGGGTCGGACGGCTTGGTGCCGTACGGGAAGCTCTCGCCGTTGTGGACGGTGAGCGCGGCCTCGGGGTCGTTGCGCTCACGGAAGGACTCCCAGACCTTGGTGCCCTCGGTCACCCCGTACTTCTCCTGGGCGGCGAGCAGTGAGATCGCGTTGTTGACCTCCCCGCCGCCGCCGGAGCCGAACAGCGTGCCGATCACGGAGGCCAGCGCCACCAGGTCGGTGATCTTGAAGTGGTCGATGGTGCCGGCGTTGGTGATCGAGTCCTTGTGACCGGTCAGGACGTACTCGCCGGGGAAGTAACGGCCGCTGTCGGAGGCGTCTATGTAGGAGTTGATGCCGGCGAGGTAGGCGTTGGCGTCGGCGAGGGCCTGCTGGCCGCGGGTGCCGTTGTTGGCGACGGCGTTGTCGATCTGCGCCTGGAGGTCGGCCTCGGTGTACGGGGCGTTGCGGTAGAACTCCTGCTCAAGCCCCTGGTTGGAGGCGACGCCACCGGCGAAGGTGGTGAGCTGGCCGCGGCCGACGTGCCGGAACACGTCCATCAGCCACAGCCGGTCCTCAGCGGCGGCATACCCCGCGCCGAACTCGGTGCCGTATCTGGTGGTACCGGTGATGTGCGGTACGCCCGTCTTCTTGTCGCGGACGATCGTCACGTCACTGCGACCCGCCGGACTCTCCGTGGAGGCGACTTGATCGGACGCGACCCCGAACGACGAGTCGTTGAAGAACGTGTTGATCTTCGCGTCGGTGAGGGTGGAGTAACCCGTGGCCAGGTTGTTGTAGGGGCCGAGCTGGTCCTCGGCGTGGTCGGGCTGGACGCCGAAGGCCTGGTTGAGGAGGACCTGGGCGAGGGTGGCGTTGCCGTTCTCACCGGGCGGCAGGATGTCCGAACACTGGCCGCCGCAGTAGTCGTTGGAGGCGGTGGCCGCCGCGGCCGGTGTCGCCTGGGCCAGCGGGGAGAGCAGACCGGCGACGAGGACGCATACGGATGCCGCTTTCAGGAACCCGGGGAGCTTGCGGGGAGTTCTCAGTTTGTCGAACAACGCGTGATGTCTGGTGCGCCGGGGCATGGCGACTCCTCACGACGGGGGTGGTGCCGGACGTTACCGCCGGTATCCCCGAGATTGAAGATGAACATGCGTCAAGTTTTGGAGTGGTCGCCCGCGTCGGCGGTGTCACCGGCCGTCGGTCAAGGCGGGCGGCCTTATGGACGGCATCGGAAATCGGATGGAGCCGATTCGAGTGTCGATACGTCTATACGGCAACGCCGCGCGAAGTCCGTGCGACGCCGCCGAAGTGACCGAAGTACAGGTGCAGGTGTGACGGAGGTGCAGGGCGATGGCCGGTTTCCGGAGTCTGGCGAGACAGGTGCGAGACCCACGGTGCGATCTGGCGCTACGACGTTATTCGCTGCGCAAGTGCCTGGAGCGGTTCGCCCCTTACGGGCACCGCGCGACCTGGGACCATCTCTGCTCGCGGGCCGGGTTCGGTCCTGAGGACCGGTCCCCCGATCCAGCGCGTCTCGTGGGCGCACTGGAGGAGTTGGAAGAGGCGCGGGCGGTCTGGCTGGCCTACGAGGTCGAGTTCGCCGAGCGCCGCAAGAAGGAGAAGCACGACGGGCTGCGCCGCCCGGGCAGCGTGGACGACTGGCACCGGCTGACCTGGGGCGGATTCGGAGTGGCCTGGTGCGACGACCCACGGGTCCACCCCGACGAACCACTGGCCGAGGTGCTGCGACGGCTGATCGCCGCCCTGGAGCGCGAACCGGGCGCGGTCTGCCCGGTGTGCGCGAGGGAGCGCCTCAACTGGAAGTACGACCTGGACCACGAGCCCTCCGCCGGTCCGGTCTGCGCGGACTGCGGGATTCTGGTGCCGCGTCCGGTGCTCACCCCCGAGGCCCTGGCCTACGCCAGGCGCGGGCGGCTGCTCATGTCGGCCTGACCACATGGGGGTGCGCCGGGGATGCCGCACCCCCCAACTGCCGCAAAGACCGGCCGCTGCCCGTGCCGGCCGCCACCCGCACGCATGCCGTCGCAGGCCAGGATCAGGGACGTTCCGGCAAGAGACGTGAACCCGCCCGGCGTTGGCCGAAGGCGTCGTCCGGGTTGGACAGCACGCAGGTGTCCAGCGAGAGACAGCCGCAGCCGATGCAGTCGGTGAGGTGATCGCGCAGGCGGTTGAGCTGCTTGATGCGTTCGTCCAGTTCGGCCTGCCACGCCTGCGAGAGCCGGGCCCAGTCCTCCCGGGTCGGGGTGCGTTCCTCGGGGAGTTCGCAGAGGGCCTCACGGATGGTGGCCAGGGGGATGCCGACGCGTTGTGCCGCCCGGACGAAGGCCACCCTGCGCAGCGTGTCGCGGGTGTAGCGGCGCTGGTTGCCGGTGGTCCGCCGGCTGCTGATGAGACCCTTGGCCTCGTAGAAGTGGAGCGCGGAGACAGCGGCGCCGCTGCGCGCGGACAACTGGCCGACGCTCAGCTCTTGGATCTTCTCGGGAATCTGCGGCACCCCGCAGAGCCTACCGACCCGTGTGGGCCGCGCTCCGTTGACAGGGAGCCCTCACCCGACCATGCTAAGCAGTTGCTTAGGTATGGACGCGCGACCGCGAGAGGGCCGGGAACATGGCAGAACCGAGGATCTTCACCTCCCCCGACGAGCTGAAGGCGGCCGTGGGCGAGCAGCTGGGCCACACCGACTGGCTGGAGGTCGACCAGAAGCGGATCGATCTGTTCGCGGAGGCGACGGGCGACCACCAGTGGATCCATGTCGACCCGGAGAAGGCGGCCACGGGCCCGTTCGGGACGACCATCGCGCACGGTTACCTGACCCTGTCGCTGCTCCCGCTCTTCGGCCCCCAGCTGATCAAGGTCGAGGGCGTGAAGATGGGCGTGAACTACGGCACCAACAAGGTCCGTTTCCCCGCCCCGGTCCCGGTCGGCTCCCGGCTGCGCGCCACCGCCACGATCACCGACGTGACGGACGTCACGGGCGGCGTCCAGGTGAGCGTCGCCTTCACCGTGGAGCGCGAGGGCGGCGACAAGCCGGTCTGCGTGGCGGAGTCGGTGTCCCGGTACTACCTGTAGGACGACTCGGCCCGCAGGGCTACTTGGTGACTCCCACCATCCGCAGCACGAGGTCGGCGTAGAGCGCGCCGACCTGCTCGGGTGTGCGGGGGCCGTCCACGTTGAACCAGCGGGCGACGTCGATGCAGAGGGAGAGCACCGCGAGGGTGGTGCCGTGGATGTCGATGACGTCGAACTCCCCTGTCTCGACGCCCTCCTGGATGATCCCGCGCACCTCGGCGTCGACCTGGCGGCGCAGCGCGAGGATCTCGGCGCGGGCGTCGGGGCCGAGGGCGTCCAGTTCGTACTGCACCACCCGGGCGGTGGTGCGCCGTCCGGCGTGCCAGCGGACGAAGGAGCTGACGCCGTCCGCCAGCCGCTCGGCGGCGGTGCCCTCGCGCCGGGCCGCCGTCTGGAGAATCTCCAGGGCCTTGTCGTGACCGATGCGGCTGATCCGGTGGAGCAGCTCTTCCTTGGTCTTGTAGTGGATGTAGAGGGCGGCGGGGCTCATACCGGCGCGGCCGGCGATGTCGCGGGTGGTGGTGGCGTGGTAGCCGCGCTCGGCGAAGGCCTCCACGGCGGCGACCAGCAGTCGCCTGGCCGCGTCAGGGGTGACCTCTTCCCACGGCTCGACCTCGCCGCCGGTCGTCTCCTCCGCCGTACTCATCGCTCGCTCGCCCCTCTCGATACCGGAGCTCCACCATACCGCCGAAGCTGAGCGAGCGCTTAGTGTGCCCGCTCAGAGCTTCTCACGCGGCTCAGAGCTTTTCGAAGGGGTCGTGTTCGGCGAGCAGCTTCTCCAGCCGGGCCTGGTCGACGCGGCTGACGATCTGCCCGGCCTCCTGGCGGTCACGGATGACCTTCGCGAGCGTGAAGGCGGAGGTGACGAGGTAGAGGACGGCGATGCCCAGGAAGCCGCGCACCCAGGCGTCGGCGTGCAGCCGGAAGATGCCGATGACGGTGGCCGTCATGGCGATGGCGAAGGAGGCGACGGCCTGACCGTAGAAGGCGGCCGTGTTCTGTTGTCTGACCGGTGAGTCACTCATACGTCGAGGATCGGCGGACGTGGGCCGCGCCACATCCGCCGAAGTACTCACCGGCTACTCAGATCGGCCGCGGGCGCACTCCGCTCAGAACGCCGAAACGCCCGTCAGCGCCCGCCCGATGAGCAGTTTCTGGATCTGGCTGGTGCCCTCGTAGAGGGTCATCACCCGGGCGTCGCGCAGGAGTTTGCCGACCGGGTACTCGTCGATGTAGCCGTAGCCGCCGAAGACCTGGAGGGCGTTGTTGGCGGCGCGCACGGCGGCCTCGGAGGCGAAGAGCTTGGCCTTGGAGGACTCGGTGGCGAACGGCAGGCCGCGGTCGATCAGATCGGCGACCCGCCAGGTCAGCAGCCGGGCAGCGTCCACGTCGACGGCGATGTCGCTGATGAGCTCCTGGACCAGCTGGTGGCCGGCGATCGGCGTGCCGAACTGCTCGCGCTCCCCCGCGTACGCCACGGCCGCGTCCAGTGCCGCCTGGGCTATGCCGACACAGCCGGCGGCGACCGACATCCGCCCCTTGGCCAGCGCCGACATGGCGACCGAGAAGCCCTTGCCCTCGGGTCCGAGCATCGCGGCGGCGGGGACACGGACGTTCTCCAGGACGAGTTCCGCGGTGGCCTGGCCGCGCAGGCCGAGCTTGCCGTGGACGGCACGGCGGGTCAGGCCGGGGGTGTCGGTCGGCACCAGGAAGGCGGAGACGCCCTTGTGGCCGGGCGCGTCGATGGAACGGGCGAAGAGGAGGACCACCTCGGCCCAGGTGCCGTTGGTGATGAACATCTTGGCGCCGTTGACGACATAGTCGTCGCCGTCGCGAACGGCACGGGTGGTGAGGTTGCCCGCGTCGGAGCCGGTGCCGGGTTCGGTGAGGCCGAAGCAGCCCACGTACGCGCCGGAGGTCAGCCCCGGCAGCCAGCGCCGCTTCTGCTCCTCGCTCCCCCAGGCGGCGACGGACTTGGCGACGAGGCCCAGGGAGACCGACACGATTCCGCGCACGGAGGAGTCCCCGCGCCCGAGTTCCTCGGTGACCAGGCAGTACGACAGGTGGTCGCCGCCGGAGCCGCCGTACTCCTCGTCGACGGTCAGACCGAGGAAGCCGACCTCGCCGAGCTTCTTCACGATCCCCCGGTCCACCTCCTCGGCGCGGTCCCAGGCGATCACATGCGGGGCGATCTCGCGCGCGACGAAGTCCCGGGCGAGCTGCCGTACGGCGGTCTGCTCCTCGCTGAGTCCCAGGTCCACCATGCGATCACCCCACATTTAAATTAGCACTGCTAGTTTCTTGGTGCAGCCCTACTATGTGCGCCATGGCCCGACCGCGCAAGCCCCTCCTCAGCACCGACCGGATCGTCCGGGTGGCACGGGAACTCGTGGACGCGGAGGGTCTGGCGGCCGTGTCCACCCGCCGGCTCGCGGCCGAGCTGGGGGTGAGCGGGCCCTCGCTCTACAACCACTTCGCCACCAAGGACGAGATCCTGGAGGCGGTCGCGGACTCGGTGAGCGCCCAGGTCGACCTGTCGATGTTCGAGGGCGGCGACGGGCGGGACTGGCGGACCGCGCTGCACGACTGGGCGGTGTCGTACCGGGCCGCACTCCGCGACCACCCGAACATCGTCCCGGTCCTGGCCCGGGGCCCCGGCCGGCGCCCCGCCGGGCTACGGCTCGCGGACGCGGTCTACGGCGGGATGGTGGACGCGGGATGGCCGCCGGCGCAGGCGACGTCGATCGGGGCGCTGATGCGGTACTTCGTCATGGGGTCGGCACTGGGGTCGTTCGCCGGGGGGTTCGTGGACGACGCCAGTGCCTACGATCCGGCCGACTACCCCCATCTCGGGCAGGCGCATCTGCTGGCGGAACAACAGGAGAAGATCGACGAGCGGGCGTTCGAGACGGGGTTGCAGGCCTTGCTGGATGGGTTGCAGGAGCAATTCACGAAGGTGGCGCAGAGCGCGTAGCGCCACCCCGCCCCCGTCACCGCTCACCACCACCCCGTCCGAAATCCGCGAGCCCCCGAGCGCCCCCTCTCCCTACCCTCGGTGTCATGACCGATCGCGCCGCCCCCGCCAGCCGTCCGCTGCTCCCCGTCCTCGCCGCCGCCGTCACCGTCGTGCTGTGGGCCTCCGCCTTCGTGGCCATCCGGAGTGCGGGTGGCTCCTACTCCCCCGGCGCCCTCGCCCTCGGCCGGCTGTTCTCCGGCTCCCTCGCGCTCGGGCTGCTCTGTCTCGTGCGGCGCGAGGGGCTGCCGCCCCGGTCCGCCTGGCGGGGTATCGGGATATCCGGCGTGCTGTGGTTCGGCTTCTACATGGTCGCCCTGAACTGGGGCGAGCAGCAGGTGGACGCGGGGACGGCCGCCCTCGTGGTGAACGTCGGCCCCTTGCTGATCGCCCTGCTGGGGGCCCGGCTGCTCGGCGACCCCATGCCGCCCCGGCTGCTCGCGGGGATGGCGGTGTCGTTCGCGGGTGCCGTGACCGTGGGACTGTCGATGGCCGACGGGGGCGGCTCCTCGGTGCTGGGCGTGATGCTGTGCCTGCTCGCGGCGGTCGCCTACGCGGCCGGCGTGGTCTCCCAGAAGCCCGCCCTGGCCCGGGCGAGCGCGCTCCAGGTGACGACGTACGGGTGTCTCGTCGGCACCGTGGCCTGTCTGCCGTTCGCCGGGCAGCTGGTGCACCAGGTCGCCGGCGCGCCGCTGTCCGCGACCCTCGACATGGTGTATCTCGGTGTCTTCCCGACCGCGCTCGCCTTCACGACCTGGGCGTACGCCCTCGCCCGGACCACCGCGAGCCGGATGGGCGCGACGACGTACGCCGTGCCGGCGCTGGTCGTG
The DNA here is from genome assembly GCF_040651615.1 of Streptomyces sp. NPDC048417. Taxonomy (NCBI): domain Bacteria; kingdom Bacillati; phylum Actinomycetota; class Actinomycetes; order Kitasatosporales; family Streptomycetaceae; genus Streptomyces; species Streptomyces sp. NPDC048417. The sequence continues at coordinate 118,374 of NZ_JBEZKI010000019.1, forward strand.
CTGATGTCCTGGCTGGCCCTCGGCGAGGTGCCGGGGCCGGTCACCCTGGTGGGCGGGGTGCTGTGCCTGGCCGGTGTGGCGGTGTCCCGGTCGCGAGCGCGGACGCGGGCTCCTCGTGGTGTGCCGGCGGCCGGGGAGCCGCACTCCGAACAGGTGCCGTGAGGGTCAGAAGACGACCAGCGCCCGGCCGCCCTTGCCCGCCAGCATGTTCTCGAACGCCGCGGGAATGCCGTCCAGGGCGATCCGTTCCGTCACCAGCATGCCCAGGTCCAGGCGGCCGGCCCGGACGTGTTCGGCGAGCACCGGCAGGTCGCGGGCCGGGTCCGAGTTGCCGTAGACGCAGCCGGAGAGGGTGCGGCCCCAGTGGAAGAGCTCCAGGGCGTTGAAGGTGACCTGCTCGCTCTTGCCACCGATGCCGACCACCGTCGTACGACCGCCCCGGCGGGTGGAGTCCCAGGCCGCGCGGATGCTGACCGCGCGGCCGGCGCACTCCACGGAGACGTCGACGCCCTGTTTGCCGGTGAGGGCGCGGATCGCGCGGGGGGTGGTGACGGAGGCGACCACGTAGTCGGTGGCGCCGGCGGCCCGGGCCAGCTCCTCCTTCTCCGCGGAGACGTCCACCGCGACGATCCGGGACGCGCCCGCGATCCGGGCCGCCTGTACGGTGGCCAGGCCCACCCCGCCGACGCCGAACACCGCGACGGTCTCGCCCTCTTGGACCCGCGCCGAGTTGTGGACGGCGCCGTAGCCCGTGAGCACCGCACAGCCGAGGAGGGCCGCGTCGGTGAGCGGGATGCCGTCGGGGAGGGCGAGGACGCAGGACTCGGCGACCACCGTCTCCTCGGCGAACGCGGCCACGTTCAGGCCGGGGTGCAGGTCGGTGCCGTCCGCCGTACGGGCGTAGACGTCGGCGGCGCCGGCCAGCGCGTCGGCGCACAGCCAGACCTCGCCGAGGGAGCAGGCGTGGCACCTTCCGCAGGAGGGGGCCCAGTTGAGGACGACCTGGTCACCGGGTGACAGCCGGGTGACGCCCTCCCCGACGGCGACCACCGTGCCCGCGCCCTCGTGGCCGAGGACCGCCGGGACCGGCACCCGCATGGTGCCGTCGGACAGGGAGAGGTCGGAGTGGCAGACACCGGCGGCGGCGAGACGGATCCGGACCTGGCCGGGGCCGGGGTCCGGGAGGTCGATCTCGGTGACCGCGAGCGGGGCGCCCACGGCGGGCAGTACGGCGGCTCGGACTGTGGCAGCCATCAGAGCAACCTCCTCAGAACTGAAGGGACTTGGTCTGGAGGTACTCGGCGAGGCCGTGCGCGCCGAGTTCCCGGCCGACGCCCGACTGCTTGTAACCGCCGAACGGCGCCAGGGGGTTGAAGCGGCCGCCGTTGATGTCGACCTGCCCGGTCTCCATGCGCCGGGCGAAGGCCACCGCCTCCGCCTCGTCCCCGGCCCAGACGGCGCCCGCGAGCCCGTAGACCGTGCCGTTGGCGATCCGGAGCGCGTCCTCCTCGTCCACGTACCGCAGGATCGACAGCACCGGGCCGAAGATCTCCTCCTGCGCGATCGTCATCTCGGGGGTGACGTCGGCGAACACGGTCGGGCTGACGTAATAGCCCTGTTCGCGCGGGGACTCGGGCCCGCCGGCGACCAGCCGGGCGCCCTCCGCGAGGCCCTTCTCGATGTAACCGCGCACCCGCGCCCGCTGCTTGGCGCTGACGACCGGGCCGATCCGTTCGCCGTACTTGGCGGCGGCCGTCGCCGCCAGCTCCACCGCCTCCGCGTACTGCTCGGTGTGCACCAGCATCCGCGTCCAGGCGCTGCACGTCTGGCCGGAGTTGGACATCACGTTGGCCACCCCGACGTTGACGGCCTTGGCGAGATCGGCGCTCGGCAGGATGACGTTGGCGGACTTGCCGCCCAGTTCGAGGGCCACCTTCTTCACGGCCGCGCCGGCCACCGCGCCGATCTGCCTGCCGACGGCCGTGGAGCCGGTGAAGGAGACCAGATCGACACCCGGGTGCTCGGCGAGGGCCTGCCCGGCGACCGGCCCCAGGCCGGTGACCAGGTTGAACACACCGGCCGGGAAGCCCGCCGCGGCCACCGCCTCCGCGAACAGCTGGGCGGTGAGCGGGGTGTCCTCGGCGGGTTTGAGTACGACCGTGCAGCCGGCGGCGAACGCCGGGGCGACCTTGGCGACGATCTGGTGCAGCGGGTAGTTCCAGGGCGTGATCGCACCGACCACGCCGACCGGCTCCTGATGGACGGCCGAGTTGCCGACCTTCTCCTCGAAGGGATGGGTCGCGGCCAGCTCGGCGTACGAGCCGGCGACCGCGATCGGCACCCCGGCGTGCACGGCCTGCGAGAACTGCGGCGGCGAGCCCAGCTCCGCGGTGACCGTCTCGGCGATCTCGTCCTTGCGGGCCGCCAGGACGTCGCGGAGCGCGCCGAGCCGGGCGGCCCGCTCGGCGGGCGGGGTGGCGGCCCAGGCCGGGAGGGCGGCACGGGCGGCGCGCACGGCGGTGTCGACGTCCAGCGCCCCGCCCGCCGGGACCCGGCCGATGACCTGCTCGTCGACCGGGTTCACGACCTCGATCACGTCCTGGCTCTCGGCGGCGCGCCAGGCGCCGTCGATGTACAGGCCCTCGTGTGCCTTCATGCTGCTTCCTCCCGGCGGGGCTGGGTCCCCGGCCTCACAAACTAGCGGCGATAGTTTTTCGGCGCCAGAGATCGGTGCCGCAGACACGTGCGTGACAGGACCATCAGAAGTCGACCTGGGCGCGTTCGTCCACCCGCCCCACACTCTCCTGCGCGAAGGCCTTCTCGTAGGCCCGCCGGATCTCCTCGATCTTCCGGTCGCCGCCCTTCGCCGCCGACTCCGGATACAGCAGGATCAGCTCGTACGACCGCTCCTTCTCGATCGTGCCGTGCGCGTCCCGCCACTGCCCGCGCCCGCTCTGCACGGTGAGCCCGTCGGGGAAGTCGGGAGTGACCTCCTTGTCGACGAAGGCCGCGAACTGCCGGTCGGTGACGGCCAGTCCGTCGTCCGGTCGCGCGGTACCGAAGAACAGCCGGGTCTCCACGTAGGCCTTTCCGCGCGTCGGCGCGGCCGGGGGCCGGTCGTCGGCCAGCGCGGTGTACGCGGCAGGCGTACCGGCGAGCAGAACTCCGGCCAGCGCAAGGGCCGACCGGTTACGGAGGGAATGAGTGTGCATGCCCCCTTCCTACGGGTTCCGCCCCTCCCAGGTCGCCGATTCCCACCGGGTTCACTCGTCCAGGTCCAGCAGCAGCGCCCCGTCAGGGGCGCGGGGCTGTACCGATGTGCGGCTCCGCCACGATGGGGGTCCCCCGCTCGAGCGAAGCCGAGAGTGGGGGAGCGACCAGCCACGACGGCGCGGCAGACGGTAGGGGGGCCGCGGCGGCCGGGCGGCGCGGGCAACCGCCCGCACCGCCCGGTCATTCCGTCGCGGTCAGGTGGGCGAAGACCACCACGTTGCTGGTGTAGCCCGTCTTCCGGCTGAAGAGGCCACCACAGGTGATGACACGGAGTTCGGGACGCCGGGTCTGTCCGTACACCTCTTCGCTCGGGAAACCGGCCTTGTCATAGACCTTCACCCGGTCCACGGTGTACACGGCGGTACGGCCGTCCGCGCGCTCGGCCTCGATGTGTTTGCCGGGCTGCACCTGGGCGAGCGCCGCGAAGACGGCGGGTCCCGTCCGGGTGTCCCGGTGGCCGACGGCGACCGCGAGGCCTGCCTCGCCCGGCGTGGCGCCGCCCTGGAACCAGCCGATCAGCTTCGGGTCGTCGACCGGCGGTGTCTCCAACTGCCGTTCCCGGTCGAGCCGGACCCCGGTGACCGGCGCGTCGACGCCCAGGAACGGGATGCGCATCGACGTCGGCCGGGAGCGGGGCAGCGGGCGGGGCGGGGGGCCGGGCCGGGCCCCGTCCCGGGCCGCGCCCGCCCCGGCGGCCGTCGAGGCGTCCGACCCGTCGGCGCCCCCGCACCGGACCACGGCCACCAGGATGATCGCCAGCAGGGCCGTTCTGGCGAGGCGGTAGGCGCGGGTCCGGTACCAGGGCCTGCGTCTGCGCCTACGCGGCGCCATGGGGCCGACGGCGGATCAGCCGGACGTACACCACGCCGCTGGCCGCGACCAGGCCCACCGCCGTGGCCGCGGCCACGGGCGAGAACGCGGCCGCGCCTGCGAGGCCGCCGCCGCCCGCGTGCACACCACCCTTCGGGCCGTCGTGGTCGCCGCCCTGCACCCAGGCGTCGCCACGCTGGTTGTCCTCGATCTGCCCGTTCGGACCGTTCTGCCCATCCTGCCCGTTCGGGCCGCCCTGGTCGTGATGGCCGTTCGGGTCGTTCGGGCCGTTCTGGCCGTTCGGGCCGTTCTGGCCCTGCGCCCCGTCCTGCTTGCCGTCATGGCAGTTGACCCGGAAGACCTTCTCCTTCAACGCGCCACCCACGACCCATGCGATCTTGTACTGTCCGTCCGCCAGACCCAGCGGGTCGGTGTGACCGGCGCCGCCGGCGAGCTGGATGGTGCCCGCGACGGTGGCTGCGGTCGGCAGCGGCGGCTGTGGCGTGATGGTGTAGGCGATGGCGGTAAGGACGTCGAAGTTGACGGCGTCGAGGTAGAACCTGCAGACCGCCGGGTCGTCCTTCGAGACGCCGAAGGGTACGCCCACCCGGTGGATCCTGATGTCGCCGTTCTCTCCCTGGGCCATCGCGTTCGGCGCCGCCACCCACGACGCGCCCGCCGCGGCGAGTGCGGTGAGGACGACGGTTGCGCCCGCACGGGGACCGGCGGTGCGTGGAAGTGTGAGCGTGGGCATGCAAGCTCCTCCGAGTTAGACGATTTTCATACAAATCGACCTTTCGTCTGGACTGTCACCCATGCACTCCACGGCCCGTGGCATCGACCTCCGACGCGCCGTCAGATATCGCTCGTGCGGCGCAACGCCGGGCCCTTGCGCCGCGTCCGCGGCACCGGACCGGCGCCCTCGGACCGCCCCACCGCCCGCGGCGACCGCACCGCCACGCCCGCCGAGACCAGCAACAACGCGCCCAGCATCACGAACGGCGCAGCCACCCCGGCCACCCCCGCCACCAGCCCCGCCCCGGCCGGCGCGGCCACCTGGCCCAGCCGGTTGCCGGTCAGCCGCAGGGCGAGAGCCGTGGACCGGGCGCCCTCGGGTGCGGCCTGGACGACCGTCGTCATCGACAGCGGCTGCCCGACCCCCAGACAGAAGCCGAGCGCGGCGAGCATCAGGGCCAGCGCCCACACCGGCACCGGCAGCGCGATGCCCCCGCACAGCACGGCCGCCAGGAAGCACGTCACGGTCAGCAGCGCCGGCCGGCCGAGCAGTCGCAGCAACGGCGTGAGGACCAGCCGGCAGGCGATCGTCGCCCCCGCCCGGACACTGAGCAGGACGCCGATCACGGCCGGTGCGATGCCCCGGTGCTCGCCGACCACCGGGAGGTACGCGGTGAGGATGTCGGTCGCGGACAGGACCGAGAGGCTGACCAGCATGCCCGCCGGGACGCCCCGGGCGCGCAGGATGCCGCCCACCGGGACGCGGTCGCCCTGCCCGGGACGGGACGCCTTCGCCGTACGGTCCTCGATGCGCCACAGCGAACTGAACGCGACCGCCGCCCCCGCACCCGCCACCACGAGGGCGAGCGCGCTGCTGCCCGCCATGTCGGGGCCGCCGATCAGCGCACCCGCGGCGATCGGGCCGATCAGCTGGCCCAGCGACGCGCCGATGGTGAAGTGACCGAAGTTGCGGTCCTGTTCGTGCGGGGCCGACCGGCGGGCCACCAGCGACTGCGCACCGATCACGAAGCAGAGGTGGCCGAGGCCCATCACCCCACTCCACAGGGCCATCGTCCAGAGGGAGTTCGCGAGGCCGCTGAGCGCGCAGCCGCCGGATATCAGCACCACGCCGACCGGCAGCAGGGGTGCGCAGCGGCCGTGGTCGGTGCGGCGGCCGAGCGGTACGGCGGCGAAGAGCGGGAGCAGGGCGTAGACACCCGCGATGACACCGACGGCCCGTTCGTCGGCGCCGAGCGCGAGGGCCCGGTAGGAGACGGCGGGCCGGGCCATCGACACCGCCCCCTGCGCGAAGCCGAAGGCGATGACGAGTCGGAGCAGCCAGCCGCGGTTCCTGCCGGGCGCCATGGTGAAGTCCTCCAACGGATCGGTCAGATGATTCCGAACAAAATTCCTGCCCCCAGCACGACCAGGGATGTCAGCGCGGCCCACTTGACGACGAAGCGGGTGTGGTCGCCGAACTCGACCTTGGCCATGCCGACGAGGACGTAGACGGCGGGCACCAACGGGCTGGACATGTGGAGCGGTTGGCCGATGATCGAGGCGCGGGCGATCTCCAGGGAGGAGACTCCGTGGGCCTGGCCGGCCTCGGCGAGGACCGGGAGGATGCCGAAGTAGAAGCCGTCGTTCGACATGAAGTACGTGAGCGGGATGCTGAGCACGCCGGTGACCAGGGCCATCTGCGGGCCCATGCCGTCGGGGATGTTGCCGACGAGCCAGGTGGCCATGTGGTCGACCATGCCGGTGCCCTGGAGGACGCCGGTGAAGACCGCGGCGGCGAAGACCATGCCGGAGACGTTGAGGACGTTCTCGGCGTGGGCGGCGAGGCGGGCCCTCTGGGCGGGCATCTGCGGGAAGTTGACGGTCAGCGCCAGCGCCGCGCCGAGCAGGAACAGCACCGGGATCGGCAGCCACTCCATGATCATGGAGGTGAGCAGTGCGACCGTGAGCAGCGCGTTGAACCAGTACAGCTTGGGGCGCAGGGTCTCGCGGTGCGGGTCGAGGCCCTGGAAGCCGTCGTCCTCCGCCGGCTGGTCCGCGCCGGTTCCGGAGCCGGTTCCACCGCCGCGCACCGCGGACTCGCCCGAGCCGGCTCCCCCGCCGGCACCCGCACCCGCACCGACCAGTACGGTCTCCGTTTCCCTCTCCTTCTCCTCGACCAGCGCCTCCTCCAGCGTCAGCACACCGAGCCGCTTGCGCTCGCGGCGGCCGAGGACGTAGGCGAGGGCGATCACGAAGAGGAGGCCGACGGCGAGCGCCGGGATCATCGGCACGAAGATGTCGCCGGCGTCCAGCTTCAGCGCGGTGGCGGCACGGGCGGTGGGGCCGCCCCAGGGCAGCGTGTTCATCACGCCGTTGGCCATCGCGGCCACACCGGTCATCACGACCAGGCTCATCTTCAGGCGCTTGTACAGCGGGTACATCGCCGAGACGGTGATCATGAAGGTGGTGGAGCCGTCGCCGTCGAGGGAGACGATCGCGGCGAGCAGGGCCGTACCGACGACGATCCGCAGCGGGTCGGCCTTGCAGAACTTCAGGATCCCCTTGACGATCGGGTCGAAGAGGCCGACGTCGATCATCACACCGAAGTAGACGATCGCGAACATGAGCATCGCCGCGGTGGGCGCGAGGCTGGTGACGCCGTCGATGACGTAGTCGCCGAGCTTGGCGCCCTTGCCGACGAACACACAGAACAGCGCGGGGATCAGCACGAGCGCCGCGATCGGCGACATCTTCTTCAGCATGATCAGGACCAGGAAGGTCGCGATCATGGTGAAGCCGAGGATGGTCAGCATGAATGAAATACCTAACGTTCGCCCTTGAACTCCCACCAGGGCCGGCGGTGCGATGACGTTAGGTCCCGTCAAACGTCGTTAACAAGACGTTGACACGCGAGCAATAAGCGCAAAACTCCAGGTCACGAGGTTGCGGCGGCCGTGGTGATGCCCGTGGTCGCTCCATCGGCCGCGGACTTGGACTCAGTCCAGGACGCGCGCCAGATAGGCCCGCAGCAGTTCCCGGGTCTCCGCGATGATCGTCTCGTCGCCCTCCGGGTCCATCCGGAAGGACAGATGGACCAGGGTGTCGGCGGTCTCCACGGCCACCAGGAACGTGCGGCGCAGGGCCTCGTCCGGGGCGCGGCCGAGGTAGTCGGAGAGCAGGTCGGTCAGGCGGTCGGCGACCCTGCGGTTGGGTTCGGCGTGGCGGGCGCCGACCGGGATCTGGTTGCCGAAGTCGACGAGCGAGAAGCCGGGGGCGGTGCGCTTCATGGCCAGGTACTCGTCCAGCACCGCGTCCATCGCCGCCCGCCAGTCGCCCTTCGGCGCGTCCTTCAGCCGCCCGGCGACCCGCTCGGTGTAGCGCTCCAGGTTGCGCTGGGCGAGGGCGTCGGCCATCTGGCGCTTGTTGCCGAAGAAGCGGTAGACCGAGCCGATGGGCACCCCGGCGCGCACCGCGACGGCCCGGGTGCTCAGCTCCTCGTAGCCCACCTCGTCGAGGAGGTCGGCGCAGGCGTCGAGAATCCTGGTCAGCCGTTCCGCACTGCGGCGCTGGACGGGAGCTTTGCGAAGCGAGGGCGCTGGGGGCACGGGCTTCATGATGCCTTTCCGCGGGGATCAGGTGAACCTCGCCCCCCGGTACGGAGACGGATGGCCCATGCACTCATCCGGGCGGTGTGCCGCCGTCGGCCACGGCTCCCGTGCGCGTGGGGGAACCCCCTGTCTCCGAAGGACCGGCCGTCGGGGTCGGTGTGGCCGTCGGGGTCGCCTTCGCGGTCTCCGCGCCCGACGCCGTGACGTCCGCCGTGCTCTCGACCGGTTTGCCGTGTACGGCCCACACCGTGCCGTCGTCCGCGTAGAGCCGGGCGGTGATGTGGTGGGTGCCGTGCGGGACGAGCCGGGCGGGGAGGTGGTACGCGGGGGTGCGCAGCCGGGTCACCAGGCCGCCGTCCACGAAGAGGTAGGCGACGCCGCGCCCGGCGACCGCGCGGGCCGCGCTGCCGGTCCGGGAGAAACGGAAGCGGTGCACGTCCAGTCGTACGTCCCAGCCTCCGGCGCGGTCGGGCGTGACCACCGTGTCCACCTCGGGCGCCTGCTTCTTGTCGATCTCCCGGTAGTGGCGTCCGCTCTCGTCCGTGTCATCGAGGATCTTGCCCACCGGTGAGGGCGACCCCGTCTCCCCCTGCTCGTGCGCCTCCCCGGTCCCGCAACCCGCCGCCGCGACCAGCAGCAGCACGCAGACCGCGAGCGCGCCCGGCAGTCCACGCGTCCACGACATGCCCGGGAGCGTAGAACAGCGCGCCGGAGACCGGATCCCCCTGAAGTCGGGTTCTCGCCATACCTCGCTGGGATGATCCCGGTCCTCTTGCACCCTCCCCCACTCAATCCTACGGTGATACATAGGAATCAAGGACTCACAGGCCCAGGGAGCGATCATGAGCGATGGGGGTACCTCCCGCGCGAGCGTGTTCGAGCGTGAGGGAGCGCGGAAGACCGCCGAGGGACTGACGTATCTCTCGGGGTTCGGCAACGAGCACTCCTCGGAGGCGGTACCGGGCGCGCTGCCCGAGGGCCGCAACTCCCCGCAGCGCACCCCCCTCGGCCTGTACGCGGAGCAGCTCAGCGGGACGGCCTTCACCGAGCCGCGGGCCCACAACCGCCGCTCCTGGCTGTACCGGATCCGCCCCTCGGCCGCCCACCCGGCGTTCACCCGGGCCGCCGGCGACGGGGCGCTGCGCACCGGCCCCTTCACGGACGTCGCCCCGGACCCGAACCGGCTGCGCTGGAACCCGCTGCCGGAGCCGGCGCCCGGTACGGACTTCCTCGCGGGCCTGTGGACCCTCGGCGGCAACGGCGACGCGACCCAGCGCACCGGCATGGCCGTGCACCTCTACCACGCCAACTCCTCGATGGACCGGGTCTTCTCCGACGCGGACGGCGAGTTGCTGATCGTCCCGGAGCACGGCGGACTGCTGCTGCGCACGGAGTTCGGCCTGCTGCACATGGAGCCGGGACATATGGCGCTGATCCCCCGTGGGGTCCGCTTCCGTGTGGACCTGCTGGAGGCCACGGCCCGGGGTTATGTGTGCGAGAACTACGGCTCGCCCTTCCGCCTGCCCGACCTGGGCCCGATCGGCGCCAACGGCCTCGCCAACGCCCGGGACTTCCAGGCCCCTGTCGCCGCCTACGAGGACGTGGAGGGCCCGGTGGAGGTGGTCAACAAGTTCTGCGGCAACCTGTGGACCGCCACATATGACCACTCCCCACTGGATGTGGTCGCCTGGCACGGCACACATGTGCCGTACCTCTACGATCTCCGCCGATTCAATGTGATCGGCAGCATCTCGTACGACCACCCCGATCCGTCGATCTTCACGGTACTGACGTCCCCGTCGGACACTCCCGGACTGGCGGGCGTCGACTTCGTGGTCTTCGCCCCGCGCTGGCTGGTGGGCGAGAACACCTTCCGGCCGCCGTACTTCCACCGGAACGTGATGAGCGAGTACATGGGCCTGGTCGAGGGCGCCTACGACGCGAAGGCAGAGGGCTTCGTGCCGGGCGGCGGCTCCCTGCACAACATGATGTCGGCGCACGGCCCGGACCGGGAGACGTTCGACCGGGCGAGCACGGCCGAGCTGCGTCCGCAGAAGATCGACGACGGCCTCGCCTTCATGTTCGAGACCCGCTGGCCGGTGACGCTCACCCCGCAGGCGGCGACCGCCGAGCATCTGCAACAGCGCTACGACGACGTGTGGCAGGGCCTGGAGCGCCACTTCCGGCCCTTGCACTGAAGATCCCCTACCGGTACGGATGGCCCGTGACCTCCTTCGCCCCGGACTCGATCGTCCTGAACCGAAAGCTTCCGCTCTGGTATCAGGTGTCGCAGTCGCTGCGCGCCTCGATACTCGGCCGCTCACCCCGGGACCCGCTCCGGCTGCCCACCGAGGAACAGCTGGCGGAGCACTACGGCGTGAGTGTGCTGACCATGCGGCAGGCCCTGAAGGAGCTGGAGGACGAGGGCCTGATCACCCGGCACCGCCGCCGCGGCACCTTCATCCAACCGGACGCCCGGCGGGGCACCCCGGTACGGCTCCTCGGCTCGGTGGACGCGATCGTCGCCCAGCAGTCCGGTATGACGGCCGAGCTGCTGGACCACGGCACGGCATCCGTGACGGGCGAACTCACCGAGTACTTCCCGGATCTCGACGAGGTGGCGACGTACCACCGCCTGCGCAGTGACGAACAGACGGGCGAGCCGACCAACCACGCCCGCAACCACGTCCGCCCCGAACTGGCCGAGCGCATCGACCCGGAGGACCTGGCCCGCCGGCCCATGACCAAGGTGCTCCGCGACGTGGTCGGCGCCGACATCAGCCGTATCACGGACACGGTCGAGGCCCGGCTGGCCGACCCGGAGACGGCCCGGCTGCTCCAGGTCCCCCTCCTGAGCCCGATCCTGCACTACACGGGAGTCACCTACGACACCGCCGGCCGGGTCCTGGACCTGGCGGTCATCCACTACCGGGGCGACCGTTTCTCCTTCACGGTCACCCTCGACGCCACCTGAACTCGTCGTACGATGCCGGGCGTGACGCACGACGACGCTCCGCCGCTGGCGGACCTCATGCCGTGGTCCGTCGCACCACTCCGGCTCGGCCGGGGGTGGCCGACGGCCCCCGACCCGGCGACCCTCAAGGCCCGCTGGGACGCCCTCCTCAAGGCCGAGGGCGGCGACCGCGAGACCCTGTTCGAACCGACGCGCGCCCGGACGGTCCACTCGGCGGTGGCGCAGCTGCCGGGCCGGCCCACCGGCACGGAGCGGCTGGAGCAGGCCTCGTCCCCCTGCCCGGACCCGGTCCGGGTGCTCTCGGCCCCCTTCGACGAGCAGTGGCTGATCCCGGACCACCGCCTGATCGACACGGCCCGCCCGGAGTTGTGGCGGACGGCGGACGACCAGCAGATCTTCGCGGTGGAGTCGGCGGAGGGCCTGCCGTTGCTGGCGACCTCCCTCCTCCCCACCCTGCGCGCGGGCCGCGTCCGCCCCCTCTACCGCCGTCCCGGCGGCACGGAACCGAACCTGGCACCGGGCCTGCTGAGGCACCTGGCCGACCGCCTGGACCTCGCTCTCACCCCACCGGACGTCCTGGCCTGGACCCTGGCGACGATCCGCCCGGACCACACGGTCCCGCTCACCGAGGACCCCGGCCTCTGGGCCCAGGGCGTGGAGTTGGGCCACCGGGCCCTGTGGCTGCTCCGGCGCGACGGCGGCCGCCCGAAGCTCCCGGGCGGCCGGCGCCCCTACGTCCGGGCCCCCCTCCCCGCCCGCCCGCTCACGATCCGCTACGACCCCGAGGAGGAGGCCCTGCACATCGACGAGGGCCTCATCTCCCCGGTGCCGCCGGAGGCGTGGGAGTTCGCGATGGGTGAGGTGAGGATCCTGGAGGCATGGTTCGCAGCACGGACGACCCCGGCGGAACCGGGAACCCTGGCGGCGATCGTTCCGCGGGTCTGGCCCCAGTCATGGACGTCGGACCTGCTGGAGCTGATCACGGTCCTGGCCTTGCTGGCGGAGGTACGTGTCCAGCAGAGCGAGTTGGAGATCAAGTCACCGATCACCGCGGCGGAGCTGACGACAGCGGGCGTCCTCCCACCGCCGGAGACGTCCCGCAGACCGGCGTCCGTCCTGGAACACACGGAAGAAGGCCCGGCGGGTCAACTGACGCTGCTGTGACCAACCTTCTTGGGGGCGCGGGCCGTATTCGATATGCGGCTACCGCCGCGCGGGCGCGACAAGCCCCCCACCCACCCGCGGATCACGACGACGCGAACCCGTCCAAGACCCTCTCCAGCGCCCGCCGGAAAACCCCCTCCAGATCAATCGGCCCCGCATCCTCCGCAAACGCCGCGGCCATCCGCGGATACGCCCCCGACGCGATCTGCCCCCCGAGATAGGCGATCCGCACCGCGTTCTCCTGCTCCTGCGACCACGGCAGACTCCGAGCCCGCTCGGCCGTGTCGAGTTCGTTCCCCACGTAGGTGGTCACCACGCCGTTCAGCATGGCGATCAGCTCCAGCTTCGTCCCGTACGGAGCGTCCAGCGGATCCAGGCAGGCCAGACAGTGCTCCAGATACCGCAGCGCATGGGGGCTGAACCCATAGACCGGTGACATGAGACGTGGCACCCAGGGATGCCGATACATCAGCTCCCGCGTCTGCTCGGCGACGTGCAGCATGTCGGCCCGCCAGTCCCCCGTCGGCTCCCACAGCTCGTGCTCCGCGCCGACCGCGTCAACCATCAGCTCGTACAAGTCCTCCTTGCGGGGGACGTAGTTGTACAGGGACATCGTCCCGCATCCCAACGCGGCCGCCACATGCCGCATCGACACGGCGTCCAGCCCCTCCGCGTCGGCGATCCGCACCGCGGCCGCCGCGACGTCGGCGCGCGTGAACGCGGGCCTCGGCCCCCGCCCCGCCCGTTCGGGGCGGGCCCAGATCACCGCGGGTTCGGCCCCTCGGACTGACATCGGTCATCACCTCGCCCACCATGCTAGTTACGTACACCGTACGCAGTGCGCTATGGTCGACCCATGGCTACTACGTACGCTGTACTTAGTGAAGGTCTGGAGAAGCGCTTCGGCGCTGTGCACGCCCTGCGCGGCCTCGATCTGGCCGTCCGGCAGGGCTCGGTCTGCGGACTGCTCGGGCCCAACGGGGCGGGGAAGACGACGGCCGTACGGCTGTTGACCACGCTCCTTCGGCCGGACGCGGGCTCCGCCCGCATCGCGGGGCACGACCTCGTACGCAAGGCGGCGGCCGTGCGCCGCAGCATCGGCGTCACGGGGCAGTACGCCTCGGTCGACGGCGACCTCACCGGCCGCGAGAACCTGCGCCTGTTCGCCCGGCTGCACCGGGTGCGGGGGCCGAACGACCGGGCGGCCGAACTGCTCGACCGCTTCGGCCTCGCCGAGGCCGCCGACCGCAAGGCCGCCACCTACTCGGGCGGTATGCGCCGACGCCTCGACCTCGCGGCGAGCCTGGTCCGCCGGCCCGAGGTGCTGTTCCTCGACGAACCCACCACCGGCCTCGACCCGGTCAGCAGGAACGGCATCTGGGACGCGGTACGGGAGCTGACGGCGGACGGTACGACCGTGCTGCTGACCACGCAGTACCTGGAGGAGGCCGACCGACTCGCCGACGACATCGTGCTGATGGACGCGGGCCGGGTGGCGCAGACCGGCACCCCCACCGAGCTCAAGGCGCTCATCGGCTGGTACGCGGAGGCGGTTGTCGCCGATCCGGACGCGCTGGCGAAGGCCGCCGCCGTTCTCGACCACCTCACCGGAACCGAGCCGCGGTTCGACCACGACCGGCACGCCGTCGGCGCCCTCACCACCGACCCGACGCTCACCCTCCCCCGGCTGGTTCGCGAACTCGACGCGGCGGAGGTGCCGTTGCTCGACGCGAGCCTCAGACAGCCGACCCTGGACGACGTTTTCCTCCGACTGACGGGAAGTCCCGTATGAGCGCGCTCGCGTACGACGGTGCGGCGATGGTGGGCCGGCAGCTGCGCCGGGTCCGCAACAGCCCGGGGCTGGCGGTCCTCACCCAGATGATGCCGGTCAACATGCTGCTGTTCTTCGGCTATGTCTTCGGCAGCGCGCTGGCGATGCCGGGCCCGGAGTACCGTTCCTTCCTCGTGCCGGGGCTGCTGGTGGCGACCGCGGCCGGCGGGGTGATGACCGGGATGTTCCAGGCCGCCCAGGACACCCACCGGGGTGTGATGGACCGCTTCCGGACCATGCCGGTGAGCCGGGCCGCCGTACCGCTGGGGCAGGCCGTGGCCGATCTCGTCGTCACCACGGCGGGTACCGTGCCCCTGCTCCTGGTGGGCCTCGCCGTGGGCTGGCGCGTCGAGGGATCGGCGGTCGCGGCCGTCGGCGCGGTGGGGCTGCTGCTCCTGTTCCGGTTCGCCTGCACGTCCGTCGGCGTCTTCCTCGGTCTGCTCAGCCGCAGCGAGGAGGCCGCGGGTCAGCTCGGCGCGGCGTCCTTCGTCCTGCCGCTGCTCTCCAGCGCCTACATCCCCACCGGCAACCTCCCGGGCTGGCTGCGCACGGCGGCCGAGTGGAACCCGATCAGCGCGGTGACGACGGCCCTGCGCGACCTCTTCGGCAACGCGCCCGTCCCCGCGGGCGCCGCGTGGCCGGTGGCCCACCCGGTCGCTGGCTCGCTCGCCTGGAGCACGCTCCTGATCGCCGTCTTCCTGCCGCTGGCCGTACGCCGGTACGGCCGCGGCTGACACAACCCGCGCTACCGACGGCACCGACGCGACCGACCGCCCCGGCACCACCGACGCCGCCGACCGACACCGACGGCAGCGTCCCGGCCGACCGGCCCGACGGCGGCGTCCCGGCCGACCGGCCCGACGGCGGCGACGCGGCCGACGGCCCCGGTCGTAGCGGCGCTGCTGACAGAACCGCCGGTCGCGGGACATGATCCAATCCATGGACCGTCTTCCGCTGCCCCTGGAGGGCATCACCGTCGTCGCCGTCGAGCAGGCCGTGGCCGCGCCCTTCGCCACTCGGCAGCTCGCCGATCTGGGTGCCAGGGTCGTCAAGGTCGAGCGGATCGACGGCGGCGACTTCGCGCGCGGTTACGACACCGCCGCCCAGGGGCTCGCCTCGCACTTCGTGTGGTGCAACCGGGGCAAGGAGTCCATCGCGCTGGACCTGAAGGACCCGCGTGGCCTGGACGTCGTGAGAAGGCTCGTCGCGGACGCGGACGTCTTCGTGCAGAACCTCGCGCACGGGGCCGCCGCCCGGCTCGGTCTCGACGCGGCCACGCTGTGCGCCGCGCACCCCCGCTTGGTCGCCGTGGACATCTCCGGATACGGGGCGTCAGGACCGTACGCCGGCAAACGCGCGTACGACATGCTGGTGCAGTGCGAGGCGGGGCTGGTGTCGGTCACCGGGACGCCGGAGCAGCCGGTGAAGGCCGGGATCCCGGCGGCGGACATCGCGGCGGGCATGTACGCCTTCTCGGGCGTCCTCGCGGCGCTGGTGCGGCGTGGGACGACCGGCCGGGGCGGGCCGGTGGAGGTGTCGATGCTGGACGCGCTGGCCGAGTGGCTGGGGCATCCGCTGCATCACACCCTGCACGGCGGGACCCCGCCGGAGCGCACCGGCCTGGCGCACGCGGTGATCGCGCCGTACGACGCCTACCCGACCGGGGACGGCGGGCGGGTGCTGCTCTCGGTGCAGAACGACCGGGAGTGGCGGCGGCTCGCCGAACAGGTGCTCGGGCGGTCGGAGTTGGGTTCGGATCCGGCGTTCGCGACGAACTCGGCGCGGGTGGCGAACCGGGCGCGGACCGACGAGCTGGTCGCGACGGCCCTCGGGGCGGTCGGCACCGACGAGGCGGTGGCGCGCCTCGAAGCCGCGGGCATCGCGTGCGCGCGGCTGCGGGACCTGCACGAGGTGGCGGAGCATCCGCAGCTGGCGGCCCGGGAGCGGTGGCGGGAGGTGGGGTCGCCGGTCGGGCCACTGCGTGCGCTGCTGCCGCCCATCACGCTGCCGGGCGGGGACGAGGCGCGGATGGGGGACGTACCCGCGCTCGGACAGCACACCGAGGCGCTGCTGCGTGCCGTGGGGATGACGGACGCCGAGATAGCAGCGCTGTGCCGGGACGGTGTGGCTGCCTGAGCGCGAGCCTGACGGTCAGTGCTTGTTGCCGCCGAACAGCGAACGGCGCAGCCGACGCAGTGGCGCGAAGAGGGAGACGCGGCTGACCCGCGCACCCCGGTCGCTGCGCTGCGCGGGTTCACGCGCGGTCAGCTCACGCATCAGCGACGTCGCCTCGACCGCCTGCTGCTGCGGTATGGCGGGACCCGCCAGTACCGACAGATGGCGGTCGAGGCGCGAACTGGTCGCGCTGCTCCCGCAGGTGATCGCAGGAACCCTCGCCCTGCTGCGTGTTATCTGCTCCATGTCACTCCCCACCCGTACGAGTCCACCCGGCCCGGGCAGGGTAACCCTATCGCCCCGATGGGGCACTCGTGTATCGCGGTCACAGGATTCACCTTCCCCGCAAGGCTGTTGACGACCCCTCTTCGACTACTCTCCGAATCCGACCGATTTCAGGGCGAGTTGGACAACCGGCTGGCTGGTGGGCTGCGCCGAGCCGCCCGCGGGCTCGACGGTTACGGCGAGTGACGTGGCTGACTTGTCGAGGCCCGTGGCGACCAAGGGCGTGTCGGCCTTGAAAAGCCCGAGGGAGCGCGGTTGCGCACGGGGGCGCATCAGCCAGAGCTGGTGCACGCGTCCCTTCGACAGGGTGCCGTATCCGCTCAGCGTGACGACGGCCTGCCCCTGGGATGCGGAGACCACCGCTCCGATACTTCGCCCCTGGGGGTCCTTGCCGCTGGTCGCACGGGCGTCGGTCGCGGCCAGAACGTGGGCGATCTCACGCGACTGGGCTCGCTCCGCGTCCAGTTGGTCCTGGGTCCGGCCGGCCTGCACCGCGAAGAGGGAGGCGACGACCAGCGCGGCGGCCGCGGTGGCGGTGGCGAACGGCACGAACAGGGGGCGCTGCCGTCTGCGCGGCGGCGGGGGCTGCCCGCCCCAGACATGCGGCGGCAGATTGGGGACGTGCTCGCGGGCGGGGGCCGGCGCCTGCGGGGTGGCGCGTACGGCGGCCAGGACCCGGTCGCGCATCGCGAGGGGCGGCGGGGCGGCCGTGGACCAGGCCAGTCGTACCGCGTCCTCGGTCAGCGCCCGGACCTCGGCGGCACACCGGTCGCAGTCCTTGAGGTGCTTCTCGAAGCGGCGCCGTTCACCGGGCTCCAGGGCGTCCAGGGCATAGGGCGCGGCCAGCGAGTGCAGGTCCTCGCGGTGCAGCAGCCGGCCGACCAGGCTCATGCGGCACCTCCCAGGCAGTCGCGCAGCCGGGTGAGTCCGTCACGCATCCGTGTCTTGACCGTGCCCAGCGGCAGTTCGAGACGCTCGGCCACCTCACGGTACGTGTAGCCGTCGTAGTAGGCGAGGGTGACCGACTGGCGCTGGAGGGCGGTGAGTCGGTCCAGGCAGCGGCGTACCCATTCGCGCTCCAGGCCGGCCTCCACCTCCTCGGCGACCTGGTCGAAGGCCGGTTCGCCCGCGCGCAGCGCCTCGCGCTGTTCGCGTTCGCCGGCCGCGCGGGCGCTGCGCACCCGGTCCACGGCTCGGCGGTGGGCGAGGGTGAGGATCCAGGAGAGGGCACTGCCGCGGCCCGGGTCGAACTTGGGTGCGGAGCGCCAGAGTTCGAGGAGTACCTCCTGGGCCACCTCCTCGGACTGGGCGGGGTCGCGGACCAGGCGTCGTACGAGCCCGAACACCGGACCGGACACCAGTCCGTAGAGGTCCTCGAACGCCTTCTGGTCGCCGGCCGCGACGAGCACCAGCAGTTCGTCCGCCTCCACCCCGGTCCCCCTTCTGTGGCCGCACCCGGCCCGTCCTCCCACACCAGGCATTCGCAACTGACGCACCTCCGGCAGAAGTACGTATGCGGGAGGCAAAAACGCGGGTCGAGCAGGAAGAAAAGATTTTTTTCTTCGGACCAATCCAAACGGCCCTCCTGCTCCGTATACCCGTCCGTCAAGCAAGTTGGGACCGAGGGACGGACGGCATGACACCTCTAATCTCCAGGAGTGGCGCGGGGCGCAAGGGCCTTGTCTCGCTCATCTGTGGGGCACTGGCCACCGGCGGGATCACAGCCGCCAGCGTCGCCGCGCTGGAACCGGGAGCGGCCTCTGCCTCCTCCCACCGGGAAGCCCCGCTCATCTCGGGCACCCCCCAGTACGACAACACCGACCTGTACGCGTTCGTCAGTCCGGACAAGCCCGACACGACGACGATCGTGTCGGACTACATCCCCTTCGAGGAGCCGGCCGGCGGCCCGAACTTCTACCAGTTCGCCGACGACGCCCAGTACGACATCCACATCGACAACAACGGTGACGCGCTGGACGACCTGATCTTCCGCTACACCTTCCACACCCAGATCAAGAACAAGAAGACGTTCCTCTACAACACGGGGGTGGTCGACAACCTGACCGACCCCGACCTGAACGTCACGCAGTCCTACGACATCGACCTCATCAAGCTGAAGAAGGGCAAGGAGCAGTACAAGACGAAGGTCGCCGACGACATCCCGGCGGCCCCGTCGGACGTCGGCAAGGCGTCGATGCCGGACTACGCGAAGCTGCGCTCCCAGGCGATCTACAAGACGTCGAACGGCGGCGCGACCTTCGCCGGGCAGGCGGACGACCCGTTCTTCGCCGACCTGCGCGTCTTCGACCTGCTGTACGGCGGCAACCTCTCCGAGGTCGGCCGTGACACCCTCAAGGGCTACAACGTCAACACGATCGCCCTCCAGGTGCCGAACTCCCTGATCCGGCAGTCGGCGTCGCGTCCGACCGTCGGCATCTACGCGACGACCCAGCGCAGGAACGCGCAGGGCTACTACGCGCAGGTCTCGCGCCTCGGCAACCCGCTGGTCAACGAGGTCGTCAACCCGCAGAAGGACAAGGACAAGTTCAACGCGTCCCAGCCCAAGGACGACGCGCAGTTCCTGAAGAACGTGACCAACCCGGAGCTCCCGAAGCTCATCGAGGCGATCTACCACATCAAGGCGCCGTCCGAGCCCCGCAACGACCTCGTCAGCGTGTTCCTCACGGGCGTCAAGGGCCTCAACACGGAGCAGCCGGAGGCGACGCCGTCGGAGATGCTCCGCCTGAACACGTCCATCAAGCCCACCGCCAAGCCCAAGCGGCTAGGTGTCCTGGACGGTGACAACGCGGGCTTCCCGAACGGCCGCCGGCTCACCGACGACGTGATCGACGAGGCGCTGCAGGTCGTCGAGGGCGAGCTGGTCGGGTCAAAGAACGACCTGGGCGACGCGGTCGACAAGAACGACAAGGGCTTCGAGAAGTACTTCCCGTACGTGGCCGAGCCGACGTCCGGTTCCCGCGGAGCACTCGCCAAGGCTGCCGGAAGCAGCACGAAGAGCGCCCTGGGTGACGCCCTGACCAGCTCCGACAGCAGCAGCAACACGACGCTGATCGCCGGTTCCGCGGCCGCGGGTGCGGCGGGCGTGCTGCTGATCGGTACGGCGTTCGGCTGGTGGCGCCGTCGGATGCAGCGACCGTACTGAGCGCTGCGCCTGGGGCAGGTGGGTGACTGCGGGCCGGCGTGGGCCAGTCGCGCAGTTCCCCTCGCCCCTTAGGGGCGCAGATCGCCCCCCATGTACCGGCGCGGCCCGCACCCACTCAATCCCCCACGGCGCGGGCCGCGCCACCCCATGCGACATCTGAGTAGGAGAGGGCATGGCCCCGGGTACGAACGACAAGCAGCCCGCCGAGCCGAAGGACGACGAGCGGGTCACCGCCCTGCGCCGCTTCGCCGCCGCGGGGCGGAACTGGCGGCGGGCCCGACTCGCGGGCTCCGCAGTGCTGTTGGCCGTCGCGCTGACCGGTGGGGCGATCGCCTTCGGGGCGTCAGGGCAGGACGGCGGTACGCCGATGGCCGCGTCGAGTGCCGTGTCACCGGCGCTGCTCGCGAGCGGGGATCTCGACACCAGCATCGCCTCCCTCCAGGCCCACCTCCGCACCCAGCCGAAGGACTCCGACGGCTGGGCCACCCTGGGCCTCGCCTATGTCGAGCAGGCGCGCACCAAGGGCGATCCGTCCCGCTACCCGCAGGCCGAGAAGGCCCTCGAGCGCGCGCTCCACATCACCCCGGACAACGACCAGGCGCTGGCCGGCCAGGCCGCACTGGCGGCCGCCCGGCACCAGTTCGCTCCGGCGCTCACCTACGCGGACCGGGCCCTCAAGCAGAACCCGTACAACGCCGGCGCCCTGTCCTCCCGTATCGACGCCCTGGTCGAACTCGGCCGCTACGGCGACGCGGCGAAGGCTGCCGACCTGGCCGACCAGCGCAAACCGGGCGTACCGGTGTTCACCCGGTACGCGTATGTGCGGGAGTTGCGGGGTGACGTGCAGATGGCCCGGCAGGTGCTGCAGCAGGCGCTGTCCACGGCCACCTCGAAGGGCGACATCGCCTACGTGGCCGCGCAGCTCGGCCTGCTCGCCTGGAACCAGGGCGACTACAAGAGCGCGCTCGACTACTACGCCCGCGCGCTGGCCGCCGACGAGAACTACCTGCCCGCGCTGGAGGGCCGGGCGCGCGCCCAGGCGGCGAGCGGCGACCGGGCCGCCGCCATCAAGGGCATGGAACTGGTCGTCTCCCGCTACCCGCTGCCCCAACCGCTCGTGGAGCTCGGCGAGCTGTACGAGGACCGGAACGCCAAGGGCGACAAGGCGAAGGCCGAGGACCAGTACGCGCTCGTCGAGGCCTGGATCGCGCTCGCCCGCGCCAACGGCGTCAACGCCGACCTCGACACCGCCCTCGCCGCCGCCGACCACGGCAACAAGGCCGAGGCGCTGAAGGCCGCCCGCGCCGAGTGGGCCCGCCGCCACACCGTGCACACGGCGGACGCACTGGCCTGGGCGCTGCACGTGAACGGGAAGGACAAGGAAGCGCTGCCGTATGCCCGCCGGGCCACCGCCACCGGCTACCGCAACGCCTCCTTCAGCTACCACCTGGGCATGATCGAGTTGGCCGACGGCGACAAGGCGGCCGGCCGGGCCGCCCTCACCAAGGCCCTCAAGCTCAACCCCGGCTTCTCCCCGCTGGGTGCCCGTACGGCCCGTAAGGCGCTGGAGGCCTCGAAGTGAACCTCCGCCGCGCCGCCGCCCTCTTCGTCATGGCCTGCGGCCTCACGCTGCTGCCGGCCACGGCCGCGAGCGCCCACCCGCTCGGCAACTTCACCGTCAACAAGTACGACGGTCTCGTCGCCGCCCCCGGACAGCTCCGCGTCGACCATGTCGAGGACCTGGCCGAGATCCCGGCGACCCAGGCCAAGCCCGACCTGAAGCGGCTGGGCACGACCAGATGGGCCGAGCAGCGCTGCGCGACGGCGGCCGACGGCAGCGCACTCACCGTCGACGGCAGGGCGACCGCGCTCACCGTCGCGACCAGCCACGCCGAACTGCGTCCCGGGCAGGCCGGTCTGAACACCCTCCGCCTGGAGTGCCGGTTCACCGCACCCCTCCCCAAGGGCAGCACGGCCGCTCTCTCCTTCCACAGCGCGGGGACCGACACCGGTCCCGGCTGGCGGGAGATCACGGCGCGCGGCGACCGGATGACGCTGCCGAGGACGGACGTACCGAAGACGTCCGTCTCCCACGAACTCACCAGCTACCCCAAGGACCTGCTCTCCTCCCCGGCGGACATCACGACCGCCGCCGTGCGCGTGCGTCCGGGCGGGCCGGCCCTCGCCGAGGAACGGCAGGACGCCCCGGGCGCCGCGATCCTCCCCCGGGGCGTCGACCACTGGACCCAGGCCCTCACCGACCTGGTCGCCCGCAACCACCTCACCGTCGGCTTCGCGGCGCTCGCGCTGTTCATCGCGATCGGCCTCGGCGCGATGCACGCGCTGGCGCCGGGCCACGGCAAGACCCTGATGGCGGCGACGGCGGCGGCCCGCGGCGGCCGCGCCCGCCTCCGCGACGTCCTCCCGCTGGCCGCGTCGGTCACGGTCACCCACACGCTGGGCGTGGTGGCCCTGGGCGTCCTGGTCACGGCGGGCTCGGCGGCGACGCCGTCGGTGATCGCGTGGCTGGGCATCGCCAGCGGCCTCATGGTGCTGGCGGCGGGCGCGAACCTGACCCGGAGGGCGTGGTGGAACAGGGCCCACCAGCAGGCACACGCCCACGGCCATGACCACGCGCACGACCACGCGCATGAACACGCGCACGCGGCGGCCGAGAAGCGCGAGCTCGCGCTGGTCGGAGCACACGAGCAGGGCCACGTACACGCCCGCACGCACGACGGCCCGTCCCACGGCCACGACCACAGCCCGTCGCACGACCACGGCCACGACCACAGCCCGTCTCACGGCCACGGCCACGGCCACGGCCACGGCCACGGCGACAGTCACGCACACGAGCACGGCGACAGTCACGCACACGAGCACGGTCATGTGCACACGCACGACCACGGCCACAGTCCTTCTCACAGCCATGGCCACGACCACAGCCACGCCGACGGTCACAGCCACGGTCACGACGCCCAGGCACCTGCGTTCGCCGCCACGACGGCCGAGGCCGACGGCCGGTCCGCACCCCGCACAGCCCGTTCGGCGATTGAGGACGAGGCCGTTCAGACCGAAGGGGGGTCAGGAAGCGCAGCCCCCGAGAGCGGTCACACCGACGTGCCGCACAGTCACGGCGGCTTCACGCACACCCACTCCACGGCCCCCACCCTCCGCGGCACCATCCTCCTCGGCTTCGCCGGGGGCCTGGTCCCCAGCCCCTCCGCCGTGGTCGTGCTCGTCGGTGCCGCCGCCCTCGGGCAGGCCTGGTTCGGGCTGCTTCTGGTCGTCGCGTACGGCGTCGGTCTCGCGCTGACCCTGACCGCCGCCGGGTTCGCCGTCGTCAAGCTGGGTACGGGAATGACTCGGGTGTTGGACAAACGCCCTCGTTGGACCACCCATCCCATGGTCACACTGGTCCGCAGGACCACCCCGCTCGCCTCGGCGCTCGTGGTCGTGGCCCTGGGCGCCGGATTGGTACTCAAGGGCGCCGCATCCGCACTGCTCTGAGTTACGTTTGTGATGAATCAGCGCGAGCTGCCGTGGGGAGCACCCGTGACCGAAGAGCCGGGCCGTGAGCGAGTGATCGCGGGCCGCTACAGACTGTTGTCCCCGCTCGGCGAGGGCGGCATGGGCACCGTGTGGCGGGCCCGCGACGAGGTGCTGGGCCGCGAGGTCGCCGTCAAGGAGGTGCGGGCGCCGGCCGGGCTGCCCGGCCCCGACGTCGAGCGGATGTACGCCCGTCTGGAGCGCGAGGCCTGGGCCGCGGCCCGGGTCGCGAACCGCAACGTGGTGACGGTGTACGACGTGGCGATGGAGGGCGGACGGCCCTGGATCGTCATGGAGTTGATCCGCGGGGTGTCCCTCGCCGACGTACTGGACAGCGAGGGCCCGATGTCCCCGCAGCGGGCCGCGGGCATCGGCGCCGAGGTGCTGTCCGCGTTGCGGGCCGCGCACGCCGCCGGGGTGCTGCACCGGGATGTGAAGCCGGCCAACGTGCTGCTGTCGAACGACGGACGGGTGGTCCTCACCGACTTCGGGATCGCCACCGTCGAGGGCAGCTCGGCGCTGACCATGACCGGTGAGGTGATCGGCTCACCCGAGTTCCTCGCCCCGGAACGGGCGTTGGGGCGGGCCTTCGGCCCCGAGTCGGACCTCTGGTCGCTCGGGGTGCTGCTGTACGCGGCGGTGGAGGGCACCTCCCCGTTCCGGCTGGACACCCCGCTGAACACGCTCCGTGCCGTGGTGGACGAGGAGTTGCCGCCGCCGTACCGGGCGGGGCCGCTCACCCCGGTCATCGAGGGGCTGCTCCGCAAGGACCCGGCCGACCGGCTGTCGGCCGAGCAGGCCGAGCAGGACCTGCGGTCGGTCGCGGCAGGCGGTACCCCTTCCTTCGGGGGCACGCCCCCCACCGCCGCCACCGTCCCGATCCCGGGGCGGTACGACGCCCCGACCCGCGTCGCCCACCAGCAGCAACCGCCGTCCTCCACACCGCCGTTGCCCACTCCCACGGACGCCCGGCCGCCCGCTTCCGGCCGCGACGGCACCCGGAGTGCCGGGGTACTGCTGATCGTCGGCCTGGTGCTGGTCGTCCTCGCGCTGGGCGGGCTGACGTACGTCCTGCTCAACCGCGGCGACGGGAACGGTGACAACAACGCCGGCCCCAGCCAGTCGGCCAGTAACCTCAACTCCCCGGCGCCGAGCCGGAGCAGCGGCAAGGAGACCAAGTCCCCGTCGCCGTCCGCGAGCAGCAGCGCGCCCGCGCAGAGTGTGAAGGTCGGCGTGGCAGGATCCCGCACCGACTACTCGGGGAGCTGTCCGCCGTCGACCGCGCAGGCCCCCGCCTTCACGGCGACGTTCACGGTCGGGAGCGTGCCGGCGGAGGTGCAGTACCGCTGGGTGCTGAAGAAGGGGTCGCTCGACGACCAGGGGTGGAAGACGCTGTCCTTCCCGGACGGCGGCGGGAAGACCCGGCAGACCGGGGTGACCGTGACGACCTGGTCCGACAGCGGGACGCTCAATGACGCGATCGCCGTCGAGGTGCGCAGCCCGGTGACGGGTACGTCCGACTCGGTGCCGTTCTCGGTGACCTGCACCAAAACGACGGAGACCCCGACCGGCGGGGCCTCCTCTTCGCCGTCACCTTCAAGCTCGTCCTGAGTACCGGCAAGCTGCCGCTGACGGGCCGATGGTCACGCGTCGCTGGTCAGGACCGGCAGGTAGCCGCCGGAGTGGCCGGCCGCGGTGGGGTGGTAGGACTCGCCGATGTCCAGCCAGTTGACGCTGTGCAGCCAGGAGCTGCTGGAGCAGATCTCGTGGCCGGAGAACGTGGTGCGGATGTCGCCGAAGACGAAGCCGTGGTCGGCCGCGCGCTTGGCGATCGCGGCGTCGATGTAGTCGGCGGCGTTGTTGATGGCAGAGCGCTTGGTCGCGGAGAGGCCGAGGCAGGTGGTGCCCAGCTTGTAGAAGCGGGGGTAGCCGAGGACGACGACCCTGGCGTTGGGGGCCTTGGCGCTGATGGCGTCGTACACGTCGTCGAGCTTGCCGGGGAGTGTGGAGTCGACGTAGGCCTCGGCGGTGTTGATCCGGGACAGGCAGGTGCTGTCGGAGCTGATCACACAGGTCGTCATGACATCGGCGAAGCCCGCGTCGTTGCCGCCGATGGTGATCGAGACCAGGGCGGTCGAGGAGCTGAGCGTGCCGAGCTGGCCGGAGAGCACGTCACCCGTGGTCGCGCCCGAGCAGGCGAGGAACGAGAACGAGGACGGGCCGTGCGCGGCGTTCCACAGGTAGGGGTAGGCGTTCGTGCTGCGGTCGCAGCTGCCACTTGAGCTGATGTAGCTGCCGGCGCCGACGCCGGACGAATACGAGTCGCCGAGCGCCACATAGCCGCCGGTCGCGGCCTGCGCTTCGGTTGCGGCCCCGGCGAGAGTGAGGCCGGTGGCGAGGAGGAGTGAAGTCACGTATGCCGTAATTCGGGAACGTCTCATGGAACCTCCCTTTAGCAGGATCTCTGCCACAACTGTCGTACCAACTACGCGTGTTGACGGGAAGTGTCCATGCCAAAACTTTTCAGGGCCTCAACCAGCCCTCACCGGACCGATCCTGTGCGTTACCGGTGCGTTTGATTGCGTGTCCATGACAGCTCTGTGACAGGTCGTCAACTCCCTTGTTCTTTGCCTCGGGAAAACCGATTCTTTACTCGGTCCGGGAGCGGAACGCGACGCTCCAGGGCCGTGTGCGCGAAGCCGCGCGCACACCCCCACATCCGCGCGCGCCCGACCCGGACGCGCGCTGCCTGAGGAGGACTCCCTCGTAATGGCACATCTGCGTACCCAGAAGCTGCGGTTCGCCGCCGTCACCACCGTGGCGGCCGCCGCCCTCGTCGGCGGACTCACCGCACTCCCCGCCCAGGCCGCACCCGCCACCGGCAGGGTGCTGCACGCCGGCTCCCCCACGGCCGTCAAGGGCAGCTACATCGTCACCCTGAAGAACAGCGCCGGCTTCAAGGCCTCCTCGACCGAGGGCAAGGGCCTGATCAAGGAGTACGGCGGCGCGGTCAGCAAGACGTTCGGCAAGGCGCTGAACGGCTACTCCGCCAAGCTCTCGGCGAGCCAGGCCGCGAGACTCGCCGCCGACCCGTCGGTGGCCGCGGTCGAGCAGGACCAGACGGTCCACCTCACCGACACCACCCAGTCCAGCGCCCCTTGGGGCCTGGACCGCATCGACCAGGCGAGCCTTCCACTGTCCGGCACCTACACCTACCCGGACACCGCGGGCAGTGGGGTGACCGCCTATGTGATCGACACCGGTGTGCGCATCACCCACACCCAGATCAGCGGACGTGCGTCCTACGGCTATGACGCGGTCGACGGCGACACCACCGCCTCCGACGGCAACGGCCACGGCACCCATGTGGCCACCACCATCGCGGGGTCGACCTACGGTGTGGCCAAGAAGGCCAGCATCGTGGCGGTGCGGGTGCTGGACAACAGCGGGTCGGGCACCACGGCCGGCGTGATCGCGGGCATCGACTGGGTGACCTCGAACCACACCACCCCGGCGGTCGCCAACATGTCGCTCGGCGGCTCGGCCTCCACCTCACTCGACACCGCGGTCGCCAACTCCATAGCCAGCGGGGTGACCTACGCGATCGCGGCCGGCAACAGCAGCGCCAGCGCCTCCTCGTACTCCCCGGCCCGGGTCGCGACCGCGATCACGGTCGGCGCCACCACCAGCTCCGACGCCCGGGCCAGCTACTCCAACTACGGCTCGGTCCTGGACGTCTTCGCGCCCGGCTCCTCCATCACGGCGGGCTACAACACCAGCGACACCGCCACCGCCACCCTGTCGGGCACCTCGATGGCCACCCCGCACGTGGCAGGGGCGGCCGCCGTATACCTCGCGGGCCACACCTCGGCCACCCCGGCCCAGGTCGCCACGGCACTGGTCAACGGAGCGACGTCCAACGTGCTCACCAGCGTGGGCACCGGCTCGCCGAACAAGCTCCTGAAGCTCGTGCCGTAACCGATCACCGGTACGCACCGGAATCGAGCGACTTGTTCCCCGGAGACAACAGGCGCCTCCGGGGAACGGTCATGTCCGGAGACCCGCTTGACGCTCCCCGTTCGTCTGCGCGACATTGAAGCCCGGCATCCGACGCCTTGGGGGGCAAAGTCGGCCATGCAGACCATACGGGTCAAGACATCATCAACAGCGGACGAACGGGCACGGCCGGGACCAGGACCGGGGAGGGACCTGGGACCCCTGCTCGCGGGGGCCGCCACGGCCGTCGCCGGGACCGGTGCACTGCTCGCACTGACCGACTCGGGCTCGCCACTGCGCGGCCCGTTGACGCTGCTCTTCCTGATCGCCGCGCCGGCCGCGGCGATCGGTCTGGCGCTGCGCGGGTTCGACCCGTTCGCCCGGGTGCTCACCGCGCTGGCGGGCGCGGTCGCCCTGGACATGCTGATCGCACAGGGCATGATCGCCACCCACCGCTGGTCCTGGCGCGGCGGAGTCGTCGCCGTGACCGCGTTCAGCATTCTGCTGCTTCTGCTGGTACGACTGCGACCAGTGGAACGCATTCTCAAACACACATCCCGACGGACCGGGAATACCCGTTCGAGTTGAAGAACAAGGTCGGCCAAAGTTTCGTAACGGCCAAACCAACAAAAACGTGAGGCCCACTTCCAGGCCTTGCCATACTGGTCCAATCATCAATACCGTCGTACATCTCACCCGCATCGGATCGTCATCAAGCGGCTCTAGGGGAGGGCTCAAGGACCGCGATGTTCCGGAGCGGGGCGCGGTAGGGGGGTGCCGTGCTCGGTGACCGCAATGACCACTGTCGTTTCTCGTGTGACACTGTCGTTTCCGAGTCGTGCCGCGCGACCGGCTGCCGTTTTCCGGCAGACCGGGCAGCTTTGCCAGCTCACCTGCGGATACGGAGATCCATTTTCCGTGCCACGGGTGAGAACCCCCCTTTCGAACCGGACACAGAAGCGGGCCGCCCAGGGGCGGGCGGTCCACCGGACGAGAGGGACAAGACTCATGAGTTCTGTTCTGCGCACACCGTCTTCGGGCCAAGGTCCGTTAATGGAATACCGGCCGATCTCCTCTCACCTCGCGATCACACCGCCGGTGAGCGTGGTGATCCCGGCCATGAATGAGGCGGAGAATCTCCCCTACGTCTTCAAGACACTTCCCGGCTGGATACACGAAGTGGTCCTTGTGGACGGCAATTCCACCGACGACACCGTGGAAGTGGCCCGCGAGTTGTGGCCCGGCGTGAAAGTCGTCGAACAGAGTGGCAAGGGCAAGGGGGACGCCCTGATCACCGGGTTCGAGGCATGCACCGGCGACATCATCGTCATGGTGGACGCGGACGGCTCGGCCGACGGCCACGAGATCGTGTCGTACGTCTCCGCCCTGGTCTCGGGCGCCGACTTCGCCAAGGGCTCGCGCTTCGCCAACGGCGGCGGCACGGACGACATGACCTTCATCCGCAAGCTCGGCAACTGGGCGCTGTGCACGATCGTCAACCGCAAGTTCGGCGCCCGCTACACCGACCTCTGCTACGGGTACAACGCCTTCTGGCGGCACTGCCTCGACAAGATCGACCTCGACTGCACCGGCTTCGAGATCGAGACCCTGATCAACGTCCGGGTGGTCAAGGCGGGCCTGAAGGTCCAGGAGATACCCAGCTACGAGTACCTCCGCATCCACGGCACCAGCAATCTGCGCGCCGTGCGGGACGGGTTCCGGGTCCTCAAGGTGATCCTCGGAGAGCGCTCCAACCGGCGTGCGCTGCGCCGGCGGGTGCGGCACTCCCCGATGCTCACCACGGGCCGGGGAGAGTCGTCTTGAGCGATCCCGACATCTCCGTCGTGATCTGCGTGTACACCGAGGACCGCTGGGAGGACATCCGCGCGGCGGTCGCCTCGGTACGCGCCCAGTCGAATCCGGCGCTGGAGACCCTGCTGGTCGTCGACCACAACCCGGCGCTCCTGGAACGGCTCACGAAGGAGTACAAGGAGGCCACTCAGGTGCGGGTGCTCGCCAACGCGGGCCCCCGCGGCCTGTCCGCGGGCCGCAACACCGGTATCGCCTGCTCCTACGGCGAGGTGATCGCCTTCCTCGACGACGACGCCGTGGCCGAACGGGACTGGCTGCGCCGCTTCGCCGAGGGGTACGCCGACCCGAAGGTGATGGCGGTCGGCGGCCGGACCATGCCCGTCTGGGCCTCCGGCCGCCGCCCGCACTGGTTCCCGGAGGAGTTCGACTGGGTGGTCGGCTGCACCTACCGGGGGCTGCCACCGGGCCGGGTCCGGGTCCGGAACGTCCTCGGCGGAAACGCTTCTTTCCGGCGTACGGCGTTCGACGCGGCAGGCGGCTTCGCCACCGGCATCGGACGCGACGGCGACAAGCGCCCGCTGGGCTGCGAGGAGACCGAGTTGTGCATCCGGCTCAGCCGGGCCCGCCCGGACGCCGTGCTGCTCATCGACGACCGCGCGGTGATCCACCACCGGGTGCCGCAGGCCCGTGAGCACTTCGGCTACTTCCGCACCCGCGCCTACGCCGAGGGCCTCTCCAAGGCCCTGGTCGCCCGGAGTGTGGGCGCCGGCAAGGGACTCGAGTCCGAACGCCGGTACACCACACGTGTGCTGCCCGCGGGGGTCGCTCGTGGCCTGCGGGACGCACTCCTGGGCCGGCCGGGGGGCGCCGGCCGGGCCGGGGCGATCGTCACCGGGGTACTGACGGCGGCGGGCGGCTACGTGGTGGGGAGCGTGCGGGCGCGGCGGGGCGGGGCGACCTTCACCGTCGCCGCGATCGAGGGGGATCTCATGACCGTGGCGGAGGGGGGACCTCATGGCTGAGACACCGGTGCCGATCCTCATGTACCACTCGGTCGCGACCGCGCCGAACGAGGCCACCCGCGCGCTGTCGGTGGCCCCGGAGGCGTTCGCCGAGCAGATGGCACTCATCGACGACCTGGGCCTGACCCCCGTCAGCACGGCCGACCTGGCCGCGGGTTGGCGATCGGGCGGCCCGCTCCCCGACCGGCCCGTCCTGATCACCTTCGACGACGGCTACGAGGGCGTGCACCGGCACGCCCTGCCCGTCCTCGCCAAGCACGGTTTCGCGTCCACCCTGTTCGTCTCGACGGGCTGGATCAGGGGCGCGTACGACACCGGAGGCGGCCTGGACGCCATGCTCGACTGGGACCAGGTGCGCGAACTCGCCGGCGCCGGCTGCGAGATCGGCGGGCACAGCCACACCCATCCGCAGCTCGACCAGCTGGCCGACGACCGGCTGCACGAGGAGCTGGTGCGGTGCCGGGACATCGTCGCCGAGCAACTGGGCACCGATCCGGCCTCGTTCGCCTACCCGTACGGCTACTCCAGCCGCCGGGTCCGGCAGGCCGTGCGGGACACCGGATACGCCCAGGCGCTCGCCGTCGAGAACGGCCTCGCCCGCCGCCGCCAGGGTCCGTACGCGCTGCACCGCGTCACGGTGCGCCGCAGCACGGACGCCACGGAGTTCGCACAGCTGCTCGAAGGCCGTGCGATCGCCCGCACCTTCGCCAAGGACCGTGCCCTCACCAAGGGGTACGCCGTTCTCCGCAGAGCCCGCCAGGTCCGCCGGAAGGCCATCCGTTCCCGTGTCTGACACGACGACCACCACAACCGAGGCCACGACCCACGACACAGCGGCGCCCGAGCAGTCGGGGCGTCGCCTTCGGCTGCCCGGCAGAGGCAGCTCGTCCGGCGGCAGCCCGCTCTTCCGGAACGCCTACGCGCTCATGCTCAACACCGGCATCTCCGCCGTGCTGGGCCTGGGCTTCTGGCTGGCGGCGGCCCGCTACTACTCCGAGTCGGCGGTCGGCCAGGGCTCCGCCGCGATCGCCGCCATGAAGTTCCTCGCCGGGCTGACCGCGGTCACCCTGACCGGCGCGCTGGCCCGCTTCATCCCGGTGGCCGGACGCCGCACCGGACAGCTCATCTTCCGTACCTACGCGGGCAGTTCGCTGATCGTGGCGATGGCGGCCGGCGTCTTCCTGATGACCCTCGGGATGTGGGGGCCGTCGTACCGCTTCCTGCACGGGCCGGTCAACGGGCTCGGGTTCGTCGTGGCGGTGATCGCCTGGAACGTGCTCACGCTCCAGGACGGCGTGCTGACCGGACTGCGCAACGCGCCCTGGGTGCCGGTGGGCAACACCGTGTTCTCGGCGGTCAAGCTGGGTCTGCTGGTCGCCTTCTCGGTGGCGATCCCGCTGACCGGCGTCTTCGTCTCCTGGGTCGCCGCCATCGCCACCTCGGTCGTACCACTGGGCTGGCTGGTGTTCCGGCGCCTGGTGCCCCGGCACGTCAAGGCGACCGAGGAGCACGCCAAGCCGCCCACCCTGAAGGAGATCGGCAGGTTCCTGGCCGGCGACTACACCGGTTCGCTGTTCTCCCTCGCCGTGGTCTACCTGATCCCGGTGATCATCGCCTCGCAGGTCAGCTCCGAGGACAACGCGTACTTCTACATCACCACCACCATCGGCGGCACCACCAATCTGCTCGCCATCAACATGGGCGCCTCGCTGACCGTCGAGGGCTCGCACGACCCGGCCCGGCTGGCCGCCAACACCCGGGCCGCGCTGCGGCGGATGGCCCGGATCATGATCCCCATCTGCTCGCTGCTGTTCTTCGGGGCGCCCTGGATCCTCGGTGTGTTCGGCACGGGCTACGCGGACGCCGCGACCCCGCTGCTGCGCTGGTTCGCGGTCGGCGCGCTGCTCAGGGTCGTGATGGAGACGTACTTCGCGGTGCTGCGCGCCCAGAGCCGCACCGCCGGACTGGCCTGGCTGCAGGGCCTGCTGTGTGTGCTGGTGCTCGGACTGACCCTGCTGCTCCTGCCCCGGATGGGGCTGACCGGCGCGGGCGTGGCCGAGATCTCCAGCCTCGCGGTGATCGTGACGATCGCGGCGCCCAAACTGTGGCGGACGCTCCGGGCGGCCCCGGCCGACATCCCGGAGGACGCGGCACCGGACGGAGACCTCGCCGACCTGGGGACACTCCCCCACGCTCGGCTTCGCTCGCGCGGGGGGACCCCCATGGTCCCGGCCACCACCGCGGCACCGCGCAGGCGGGGCCCGGCCTGGGCGCTGGACACCGACACGCTCGCCCTCGGCATCCATGTGGACTTCGACCACGTGGAGCGGCGGCCGGACGTCCGCCCGGGTCCGGGAACCCCGCCCACGGGCACGCCCGTCGTCCTGCCGGACGACCGGCCCACCCGGGCGCTGCGGCCACCGCGGAACCCGGGGTTGCCGGTGGCGGAGAGGGAGCCGGGCGCGGAGGCCTCGCTCGGACCGGCCGAGGCCTCGCTGCTGAAGGAGGCGGAGGTCGACGCGCCGTTCGGGGAGGCGGTCGTACCGGAGGAAGAACCAGCGCCGGCCGAGCCTGCGGAGGAACCGGCGGCGGAGCCCGCGCTGTCGCTGCGCGAGCGGCTGGTCCCGACCCGCCAGGGAGTCGTCCTCGGCTGTCTGCTGGTCGCCGCCCTCCTGCTCTACTGGGTGCCGGCCGCCCGGCTCGACGACGCCGACCTGGACCGGATGGGCGGGCTCGGGCTGATCTCGGTGCTGCCGCTGCCGACGCTGGTCGGGGCGGCGCTGCTGGTCACGGTGTTCGCCGCGCTGCTCTGGCTGCGCCGGGAGCACAGGGTGCTGCTCCTGGTCACCCTGCTGGCGACGGTCGTGTCGCTGCACGCGCTGCCCGCCGTGATCGAGACGGAACCCCGCTTCCCGACGGCCTGGCAGCACCTCGGGTTCATCGACTACATCGACCGCACCGGGTCGGCCGTACCCGACCTGGACGCCCGCTGGAGCTGGCCTGGCTTCTTCGCGGCGGCGGCCTTCATCGGCCGGGCGTGCGGGGTCACGGACTTCACCGAGGTCATCCGCTGGTGGCCGACGCTCGTCCAACTCGCGTACCTGGCACCGATGTTCCTGCTCGTACGGTCGCTCCGGGCGAGCTGGCGGGCGAAGTGGACCGGCATCTGGATCTTCGTGCTGTGCGGCTGGGTCGGCCAGGACTACTTCTCCCCGCAGGGCTTCACGTACCTCCTGTACCTGATGTTCGTGGCGATCCTGCTGGTCTGGTTCCGTGCCCCGCACGTGATCTGGACGAAGTTCCGCCCGGGCGAGGCGGAGGTCGAACCGACGAACCGCCGCCAGCAGGCCGTGCTGCTCCTGGTGTTGATCGGCCTGTACGCGGCGACCGTCCCGGCGCACCAGCTGACCCCGTTCGTGATGCTGGGCGTGCTGGCGGCCCTGGTCCTGGCCGGCAGGTCCGAACTGCGCGGCCTTCCCCTCCTGTTCGGGGTGCTCGCGGCCGTCTGGCTGGGCTTCATGGCCGAGCCGTACTGGTCGGGTCACTTCAACGACCTGTTCGGCGGGGTCGGCGGGGTCGGCAGCAATGTCTCGACCTCGGTCTCCGGCCGTATCCAGGGCGGCAGTTCGACCCACAAGCTGGTTCTGTACGTCCGGGTCCTGCTGGCCGGCAGCATGATGGCCTTCGCCGTCTGGGGCTGGTGGCGCCGCCGCTTCCACAAGTACCGCGAGCGGTCCCTGCTGGTCCTGACCTTCGTCCCGTTCCTGGGCTTCGGCATACAGTCGTACGGCGGCGAGATGGCCCTGCGGGTCTTCATGTTCGCCCTGCCGGGCGCGGCCCTGCTGGCGGCTCTCGCCCTGTTCCCGCGCACCGGCGCCACGGCGAAGGAGCACGAGAAGGACCGGGTCAGCCTGGCCCCGATGGCCGCGCTGCTGGTGGGACTGCTGCTCATGGGCGGCTTCCTGGTGGCCCGTTGGGGCAACGAGTCCTTCGAGCGGGTCCGGCCCGGCGAGGTCGCCGCGATGGACTACGTCTACGCCCATGACAAGCCGACCGTACGGCTGCTGTGGCTGAGCAACGACACCGTCAACGACGTGACCCCGGCGATTCCGTGGGGCGCGAAGGACATGGAGCGGGTCGACTACGTGCCGACGCAGGCGCCGACCGACCCGGTGCTGGTGTCGAGCCTGGTCAAGGCGCTCAGGGACGCCGGCCCGAACTCGTATCTGATGATCAACAGGAGTCAGGTCGTCTATCTGCAGATGGACGCCGGTTACTCGGCGACCTGGGAGAGCCGGCTGATCCAGAACCTGGACGACCGGCAGGATCTGACGAAGGTCCTGGTCAACGACGACGTGACCATGTACGCGCTGCGGACGCGGCCCGCGGGCGCGGTGGAGGATCCGGATCCGGGGCCGATCGGGCCGCGGATCACCTGGACGCCGTGGTCGGTGGTCGGCGGTCTCGCCGCCGTGGCCCTGATCCTGCTGCTGACGGCACGCGAGGTGGTCCGGGTCGCGGTCCGGCCGGGGGTACGTCGGCTGCGCCGGCTGCAGGGCAGCTTCTGGTTCTCGCTGCCCCTGCTCGCGGTGCTGCTGGCGTCGCTGGCGCAGCGGTTCCTGACGCTCAAGTAGGCGGGTCGAAGTGGCTCACCCGGCTCACCTGGTGAGCCACTTCACCTCGTACCCCAACAGGTCGAACCGTTTCCCGTCCACCTGCGCGCTGATCGTCCGGCCCAGGGTGTTGACGACGAGCACGGTCCTGTCGCCGGCGAGGACACGCACGTTGGGCGCGTCGTCCTCGGCGACGGAGACGGTCTCGTACCGGGTCCCCGGCGGGAACGCCTTCCCGAACCTCGACACCAGGTCGTACATGGGGAGTTGCCGCCCCCCGTCGGCGCCGTCGGTCGTGGTCCACAGACAGCCGGCGCAGCCGCCGCCCTTCTCCTCCTCCGGGTTCCAGTAGAAGCCGGAGTCGGCGCCGCCCCTGACCATGGCGATCATGCCGGTGGCCTGGACGGCGACCCGGTGCGGTTCGGTCCAGCCGTCGCGTTCGTCACCGCCGTCGGCGGGCTCGACGTAGTACTCGGCCCACCACAGCGGCAGGTCGTGCGTCTGCCTCCGCACCCACTCGCTGACGTACGTCAGTTTCTCCGTGGCGGCGAACTCGTTCGGCAGCAGGTCGTCGTCGTTGGTGTAGCTGGACCCGTCGACGACCACGAAGTCGGCGCCCGCCTTGTGGGTGTTCCAGTAGTCGAAGGCGTCGACCACCCGCTGGTCCATGACGCCCCAGGGGCCCTTGAGGGTGGGTGAGGCGTTCTCGGTCTGGCGCGGGTCGAAGCTGTCCATCACCAGGTACGGCCCGCCGACCATGATGTCCTTGTCCACGGCCTTCAACGCCTTGTAGACGAGGTTGTAGAGCCGGGTGTAGCCCTCGTAGTCCCAGCGGGCCTTGTCGTTGTTCCAGAAGCCCTTGAACTCGTTCCAGACGATGAAGTGCCGGACGTCCGGATAGCGCCTGGCGACGGTCGCGGCGAGGTTCGCGTAGTCCTGGTAGTGGTCGGGGGTGGGGGCGGTCTCCAGGGCGGCCTGGCTCCAGTCGGTGTGGTTCGCACCGGCCCTGCCGCCCTTCATCCAGTCCGGCGAGCAGCACAGGGTGATCACCGGGGTGCCGCCCGACCTGCGCATGAAGTCGACCCGTCGGTCCAGGGCGCCGAAGTCGTAACGGCCCTTCACCGGCTCGGGGTTGTCTGCGCCCCAGCCCATGACGGCCTGGTCCTGGGGCAGCCCGCCGTCCTCGGCCAGCAGGTTCTCGACCCGGTCGGTGGCGGTCGTACTGCCCTCGTCGGCGCTGTACTGGGTGTGGGTGAAGCCCCAGCCCACGTATGGCTCGGTCGTGTCCGGCGGGGTGGCCGGAGTGCCGTGCACCTTGTCGCCGTCGCGGGTCGTACCCGCGGTGCTGCCGCCGCCCCCGGGCAGCGTGTTGATCAGTGTCACGATCAGGGCGAGAGCGGCCACGCCCACACCGAGCAGGGCGGTGAGCCGCCACCGCCGAGCCCCCGAATTCCACTCATGACGCCCCATCAAGGACAACAGTAATGGCGGAAATCGCCCCGGGGGGCAGGTATCCGGGATCGACGGCCGTGCAACAGGGCCAGGGGGGCACTCCGGATACTCCGGAAGCTCGGCGCACACCCGACACTCTCCGCCCACTTCGGAAAACGGGTGCGCGGCGGGCCCCGGTGTCGGATCATGGCGGCATGTCTGTCAAGCCGCACGAGACGCTGCCGATCCGGCTCAACGTCGACGACTCCGACTCACCGTCCGACGTCGTCGACGCGCTGTTCCTCGGCCGCTTCGCGACGGGCGAGCAGCCGTACTCGCACGCGGCCAACATCGACCGGGTGCGCGCCGGGGCGACCCTGCTGCCGAAGGGGGCGCGGGTGCTGCGGGTGGCCCGCGACGACGACCGCAGCGCAACGCTGGCGGAGGGCGACGGCTGGACGCTGCTGGTCTCCCGCTGGAACCGGGGCGCGGACGTCACCGTCACCGCGACCACCGCCGAGCTGGCCACGAAGGTGCTGAACGAGACGACGGACGGCGCGGCGGACGAGCCGGAGCCCCAGCCGGACAACGTGACCATGGGGTTCTGGTACGTCTCCCCCAGGCGCGGCCCGCACCGCACCACCCGGCAGATCTCCGCCGGTACCTGGGACGACGTCCGCGCCAACTACACGGCACCGGTGGCGGACGCGATGGACCGCCTGATGAAGACGACGCCCGAGGACATCGCCGGCCGTCTCCTGCTCCTGCACGGCCCGCCGGGCACCGGCAAGACCTCCGCCCTGCGCACGCTGGCCCGTTCCTGGCGGGACTGGTGCCAGGTGGACTGCGTCCTGGACCCCGAACGCCTCTTCTCCGACGTCGGTTATCTGATGGACATCGCGATCGGCGAGGAGGACAGCGCCGGCAAGGGCCGGTGGCGGCTGCTCCTGCTTGAGGACTGCGACGAGCTGATCCGCGGCGAGGCCAAGCACACGGCGGGGCAGGCCCTGTCGAGGCTGCTGAACCTCACCGACGGTCTGCTCGGCCAGGGCCGCAACGTCCTGGTGGGCGTCACCACCAACGAGGACCTGGAGCGCCTGCATCCCGCCGTGGTCCGCCCCGGCCGCTGCCTCGCCCGTATCGAGGTGGGCGCGCTGACCCGTCCCGAGGCGGTGAACTGGCTCGGCACGGAAGAGGGCGTGGGCCGCGAGGGAGCGACCCTGGCGGAGCTGTACGCACTGCGCCGGGGCACTGCGCCGACGTCGGTACCGGGCGCCCGGGAGGACGCGGACGCGGGGCTGTACCTGTAGTGCTTTGATGGGGGTATGCCCCTGTTCGTCGGGACCTCGGGCTGGCAGTACAAGGACTGGCGGAACGTCCTGTACCCGGCCGACGTGCCCGTGCGCCGGTGGCTGGAGGAGTACGCGGCGCACTTCACGACCGTCGAGCTGAACAACGCGTTCTACCGCCTGCCGAGCCGCGAGAACTTCGAGTCCTGGCGGGAGCGGGTCCCCGCGGACTTCGTGATCGCGGTCAAGGCGAGCCGCTTTCTCACGCACATCAAACGCCTGAAGGATCCCGCCGAACCGGTCGACCGTCTGATGACCCACGCGGCGGGCCTGGGCGACCGGCTGGGCCCGGTCCTCCTCCAGCTCCCGCCGACCCTCAAGGCCGACCCGGCCCTGCTGGACGCCTGTCTGGCGTGCTTCCCGCGCGGTACGAGGGTGGCGGTGGAACCCCGCCATGACTCCTGGTGGACGCGGGAGACCCGCGAGGTCCTGGAGTCCCGGGGCGCGGCCCTGTGCTGGTCCGACATCCAGGCCCACCCCATGACCCCCCTGTGGCGTACCACCGACTGGGCCTACGTCCGCTTCCACGAGGGCCGGGCCGCCCCCTGGCCCCGCTACGGCCGCCGCTCCCTGGAGACCTGGGCCGACCGCATCGCCACGGCCTGTCCCAGGAAGGCCGACATCTACGCGTACTTCAACAACGACCCGGGCGGAGCGGCGGTGCGGGACGCGGCGGTGTTCGGGAGGGCCGCGCAGAGGGCGGGGTTGCCGGTGACGCGAACGCCGCAGCTGGCCACCAGCGGTTGATCACTTCCCCCGCCACTTCACTTCCCACCGCCCCATCCGTCTCCCCACCACTCCCCTCTGCCCCGCCGCTCTCTTCTCCCCACCACTCCCCTCTCCCTCCCAGCTCCCCTCTGCCCCGCCGCTTCCCTCTCCCTCCCCGCTCCCCTCTGCCCCGCCGCTTCCCTCTCCCTCCCCGCTCTCTTCTCCCCTCCGCTCCCCTCTCCCTCCCCGCTCCCCTCTCCCTCCCCGCTCCCCTCTGCCCCTCCGCTCCCCTCTGCCCCGCCGCTCCCCTCTGCCCCTCCGCTCCCCTCTCCCCCGCCGCTCTCTTCTTTCCCGCCGCTTGAATTCTTTTCCGCCGCAACGGCGATCAGCCGCCGCGGCGCCTCTCGGCGGTGCCGAGCCCTGCCCAGCCGAAGCCCGAAACCCCCTACCCCCCGTAGGCCGCCCGCAGGGCGTCCCGCACCGCGGCCAGCGCCTTCTTCTCGTCCAACCCCAGCCGGCGTACCCGCTCCACGTACGCCTGTGCGGCCGACGACGCCTCACGCTCGGCGGCCGACCCAGCGGCAGCGACGAACGTTCCGTTGCGCCCCCGCGTCTCGATCACCCCGTCCGTCTCCAGCGCCCGGTACGCCTTGGCCACCGTGTTCACCGCGAGGCCCAGCGCCTCGGCCAGCCCCCGCACCGTCGGCAGCCGGTACCCCACCGGCAGCACCCCGCCCCGCGCCTGCTCGGAAATCTGCGCCCTTACCTGCTCGTACGGCGGCGCGCTGTCATCGATGCGGATCTTCAGAGTCACGGCCCGATTCTCCCGTACCCGCCGGAAAATGAGAGGCATCCTGCACTCGCCCCCACATAGCGTGCGCCCCATGACAGTGATCGTGCGCGATCTGCGCCCCGACGCCCGGTCGGATGCCGAAGGCTTTGCCCGGGTCCGGCGGCTGGCCCTCCCCTTCATGTTGTTCACTCCGGAGTCCCTGGTCCACGACCTGACGCACACCCACCCCGACGCCCGTTTCCGTCAGCTGGTCGCGGAGGAGGACGGCGAGATCATCGGCACGGCCCAGGTCGGCCTCGCCCACGAGAGCACCGAGCCGGGCCAGGGCTTCGCCAACGTGTACGTGCATCCGGAGCGCACCGGCCGGGGCGCCGGCAGCCTGCTCGTCCGTACGGCGGAGGCGCACCTGTCGGACGTCGACGCGACCGTGTCGTACACCTGGGTCCTGGACACCCCGTCCAACCGGGCCTTCGCCGAGCGCCGCGGTTACACGGCGAGCCGCTCCGCCCACTTCCTCCGCCTCGACCTCGCGCACGGCGCACTCCCTCCGCTGCGGACCCCGCCCCCCGGCGTCGAGCTCCGTACCGCCGCCGACTTCGCCGACGACCCGCGTCCGCTCTTCGCCCTCGACGCGGAGACGACGCTGGACGAACCCAGCGACATCGACACCGAGTTCGCCGATTACGAGGCCTGGCTGGACGGGACCTGGCGGCATCCGCTGTTCAGCCACCAGCTGACCTCGGTCGTCCTGGTGGACGGCCGCCCGGCGGCGTTCAGCGCGGCGCGCACCGACGGCGGCAGCCGCTATGGCACCGTCATGACCGGCACGGCCCGCGCCTTCCGCGGCCGGGGCCTGGCCAAGCTCGCCAAGAACGACTCCCTGCACCGCGCCCGCGCCGCCGGCTGCACGGAGGCGTTCACGGGCAACGACAGCGGCAACGGCCCGATGCTGGCGATCAACAAGTGGTTCGGGTACGACATCTGCGCGACGGAGGTCAGACATGTCCGCGAACTCGGCTGAGCCGACGGCCACGGTGGACGTCATCCTGCTCAAGGCGGGCCGCACGAAGATCCGTTACCCCGCCGAGCTGCTGCACGACGACGGCATCCGGATCGCCGTCCGCGCACCGTGGGCCGGTGACGTGGCCCGCGACTTCGGCTTCGTCCGCTTCGAACAGGGTGATGTCTTCACCGAGTTCTACTGGCGCGACCGCTGGTACGCGGTCAAGGAGGTCCGCGCCGCCGACGGCACGCTGAAGGGCTGGTACTGCGACGTCACCCGCCCCGCGACGCTCACCGGCGACGAGCTGGTCGTCGAGGACCTCGACCTGGACCTGTGGCGGTCCGCCGACGGCACGGACGTCCGCCGGCTGGACGAGGACGAGTTCGCCGAGAGCGGGCTGGCGGCACGGGACCCGGAGGCCGCCGCGGCCGCCGTCGCCGCGCTCGACGCGCTGGAGACGCTGGCCCGCGAGCCGGACTTCACCGCCCTGCTGTCCTGAGGCACCCCCTCACACCGTCGCCACCAGCGCGTACCGCTCGTCGTCCACCTCCTTGCCCCACAGCACCGCCCGCGCCGACAGCCGCTCCACCCGCACGTCCGCGGCGAGCGGCGCCAGGAGGGCGGTGAGCCGGTCGGCGGGTATGCCGACCGGGGTCACGGTCCCCCACACCCCCTCCACCAGCACGAACCGCCCTCCGGGACGCAGCAGGCCCCGCCAGTGCCGCAGCACGCGTGCGGGGTCGGGCAGCGCCCACAGCACATGCCGTACGAGCACGGTGTCGAAGAGCCGCTCGCCCACCGGTGGTGCCGCCGCGTCGCCGAGGAGGAACACCGCGTCACGGCCGGCGAGCTTGGCACGGGCCCGCTCCAGCATCGCCGTGGAGCTGTCGACCCCGGTGACGTGATGGCCCTGTTCGGCGGCGAGGAGGGCCAGGCTGCCGGTGCCGCAGCCGAGGTCGAGCAGGTCGGCAGGGTGTCCGGGCAGCCACGTGCGGAGCCGCTCCGCCCAGGCCGCGCGCACCTCGGGCCGGCCCAGCCCATGATCCGGTTCGGCGTCGAAGGTGGCGGCCTGCGCATCCCAGTCGACACTCGCCGCAACTCTCCGGTCACTCTCGTTCGTCATGCCCCCAGCGTGACACCCGCCACTGACACTCGGTCCGTGTGACAGCGACCACTGACAGACCGGCACCGATGAGGAACTCTCGCCGAAAGGGTCTACCTCCGTGACACCACGGATCTCGGTAGGCACTGAAGGAGGCAGCCATGCGCCGCACAACCGTGCAGAAGCCCCTGAAGAGGACGGACAGCCGCCGGATCCGCGAGGAGGCCGACGAGCGCCCCGCCGGACGCCCTGAGGTGCGCAAGGACATCGCACGCACCTGGTGGCCGGACGGCTGAGCGCGCCGGTTCCCCCCGCATCGCTCTTCAGCCCAGCCGCTTGCGGTAGTGGACGCGGTCGTACGGCCCGTCCACGCACCGCCCGACAGAGCTTTCCAGCCCGAGTCCGAAGGCCTTCGGCATTCAGATGCCTGGCCGCCTCACGCAGGTTCTTGCCCGATACCACCAGAACAAGCTTGGACGCCCCCTTCTTACCCTTGTCCTGAATGCGGTAGCCGTACGGCGCAACGCCGCCGGGGAACCCGCCGGCTTGTCCGACGACTGCCAGACGATGCGTAGCGGCTCGCATGCTGTCCAGCTCGTCCATCACCAGCTGTGCGAGATCCTCAGCTGTCCGGTCCGAGTTCTCCGGGTCCGAGAGGATCTCCGCCAGCCGGTTGACTTCCCGCTGACTCACGCTCCCTCTGCTCCGCCTCGCGGCGCTCGTACAGCTCCTTGATGCGCTGGTAGCGCTCCACTTTCCCGTTGTGCCGAGGTGTGTATGACTTGGTTCTCTGATGCCGGGTGCCATGCCCGACGATGCGAGCGAAGTCGCCGGAGCGGTAGCAAGCGCCAATGTCGGTGACGACCCGGTAGATGTGTTTGATGCCGTGGGCGGCGAACCAGACCTTCGCCCGGGCGAGGAAAACAGCAGCTGTCGCGCCCTTCTCATCGCCCAGCGGTTCTGTGTAGGCGAGCCGTGAGAAACCATCGACGACGGAGTGCAGGTAGACGTAGCCACGCTTCGCCCCGGCTGACTTCGCCCGACTAGCGACCTTGGCCTGATCGCTGTCCCGGCCGTGGATCCGCCACCCGCCGCCATCAGGGATCCGGCCGACCTTCTTCACATCCAGGTGCACCATGTGTCCGGGCCAGCGAGCGGTGATCTTCCCCGGCTTCCGGTTACTCTCACCGCCTGGGTCGATGAAGCGGCGTCTGCCGAGGCCGAGCCGGGTCAGGTGTCGACTGACAGTCCGCCGGTCGATCACAAAACCGATGCTCACAAGTTCGTCGCTAATCCGTTGCGCGGACCACTTGTGCTCGCGGCGCCAGGACTCGATCTGCTCGATGACCCATGCTGGTGTCGCTTTCGGACTCCGGTGCGGGCTCGACGGCCGGTCGTGCAATCCCGCATCACCGTGGAGCCGCCAGCGATTTACCCACTTGCTGGCGCATGCGCGGGAGATGCCCATCTCAGCGGCGACGTGGGCGATATGGGACGTGTCTGGCACCGCTTCACGAGCCGCCTACGGCCCTCGACGCTCAGGGGCGCATTCGCGTGGGGCACTCGTCGTCCTCTCAAAGTCAGACGACGGCAGGCGCGACACCTGCGGTGGGCGCCTGCCGCATTGTGGCCTTTCAGTCCTGCGGTGCGACGCGGATACGGTTCCCGTCAGGATCGGCTGCGAGGAAGGTCAGCCCGAACCCCGCGTCATGAGGCTCGTGCAGGATCGTGACGCCCTTGGCCTGCCACTGCTTGAAGAT
The DNA here is from genome assembly GCF_040651615.1 of Streptomyces sp. NPDC048417. NCBI lineage: Bacteria > Bacillati > Actinomycetota > Actinomycetes > Kitasatosporales > Streptomycetaceae > Streptomyces > Streptomyces sp. NPDC048417. The sequence continues at coordinate 161,530 of NZ_JBEZKI010000019.1, forward strand.
CGCGTTGAGCTCGTCGGGTCCACCGTCGATGGCCAGGCAAACCTCACTGGTACGCGGGACATCCGGTGACAGATCCTCGAACTGGCCAGACCACAGAGCAAGGTCAGCGCCCGGCCCGAGGTCGAAGGTGATGTATCCCGGAGTCTCGAACGAGGGGCTCATGTCGAGGAGGTCACCGTAGAAACGAGCTGCGGCGGGAGCGTCGTTCACATAGACGATGGACACGACGGATGTGGTCATGGTTGTTCCTTCTCACAGGTCGTAGGTACGCATCCACCAGCCTGACCGGGATATGCGCCGCATCGTGTCGCAATTCCTGAAAAACTTGGCGTGTGACCCCAGACCGCTTCTTCTCCCTGATGCTGCTCCTCGGATCGAGGGATGCCGTGACCACACAGGAACTTGCCTCGGCGCTCGGGGTGTCCCTTCGAACCATCACCCGGGACCTGAACTGGCTCCGCGACGCCGGACTGCCGGTGACCGCACAACGGGGCCGCCTCGGAGGCGTGACCATGCCACCCGGGTCCGGGCTCGACCTCACGCGACTCACGCCGGGCGAGCGTGATCATCTGTCGCTCACCGGGCTGGACGAGAAGCAACGTGCGGAGCTCAACGCATCGGTCGAAAGCCAGCGCGCGCTCTCCAAGATCGCCGCTACACAGTCACGTCGAGGTCATGAGCTCCTGCCGCTCACCGACGTAGTACATGTGGACAGCCGTCCCTGGCTCCAGGCACGAGCTTCCGGCACGACTCCGGCTTCGCTGATCGGCCCAGTGCGGCGAGGTCGCCAGCTACAGATCGAGTACGACAGCCCACGCGAGTCATGCCCACGCGACCTCGTCGTTGATCCCTACGGGCTGTTGGCCAAGGCCGGCATCTGGTATCTCGTCGCCGACTGTGCCCGAGTGCCACGGATGTACCGACTCCAACGGATCACGACGTGGAAAGAAGGCGACCAGCCACGACGGATCCGCGAGAACCAGAGCCTGGCCACCGTCGCTGCAGCGCTCATTGATCAGTGGGAACACGACCACGCGATAGAGATCAGCGCCACCATCGAGCAGACCCAGATCGAGCGAGCGCAACGGATCTTTGGCCAACGACTCGTCCGGGACGACCATGAAGAATCCCCCACCGGCCACAAGGTAACGATCCGCTTCCTGCGTCTGGAGGACGTGCGAGCATTACTGCCATTCGGGAGCGCCATCACTGTGCACGGCCCCACCGAGGCCAGGACTCACCTCCGCGACCTAGCCACCAACCTTGCCCACCACTATGCGCCGTCACCAACGTCCTGACCCACAACACCTAGGCGTTTCTCCATGCCTGTAGGAACCGCTCACGGTCCTCCGCCGTGTCGTGCTGCCGGCGGCGGGCGAGCAGAACGTGCCAGGCGGTGGTCTCGGCATCACGCAGCCACAGTTTCCTGAGGTATCTGGCGGCACCGCCTAGGAGGCCCCGAGCGGCTCCGATCACGTCGGCAACGGCGTCGTGCTCATCGTCGTCGAGTTCTTCGAGAAAGCTGAGCAGGCGGCCAGCAATACCAGCTTCATTTCCGTCGAGCAGGCGGTCGAAGAAGGGGCCGCCAGCGTTGCCGGGGACGATGTTCAGGGCGGCGTCACCTCCCACCAGGCTCAACAACCTCCAGAACTCTCGACCTTCGAAGGCGCCGGGGAGAGGCAGTGCGGCGAAAAGATCAACCAGGTGGCCATTGGCGGCATGGTTGTAGGAGACCTCATGAGGCAACGTGCGTTGGCGCCCGCACGGGGAGCCATTCCGGGAGCCAACCACGGCGTCCGGCTGCGGACGAACACGGACTACCGCGGACGGTGGGAACGTTCAGGCGCAGGTGCGCCAGGACTTCCCAACCCCTCTTCCTCAGCCCTCAGTTAGCTCTCCCTTAAGGCGACCATAAGGATCTCCTTCGCCCCCTCCCAGCAGGCGATTTCACGGTTTCTTGGGGCTAGCTTTCTGATCGCCCCCACGGGATCCCGCCGGGCGGGACCGAGCCCGCCCCGAGGACCGTTCCGAGGAGTTTCCGGATGTCCGCAGCACGCCGTAAGGCCGCCGTCGCCGTCGCGCTCGGCACGATGCTACGACGACGGGCGCACCGGACCTGATCCCGCATGACTCCGGGGCCTGACCGGCGGCTCAGGCCGGACAGGCCCCGGCGGCGTTCAGTTGGGCAGCGCCGCTCAGCTGAACGCCGACGCGCAGCTGGTGGCGGTGGCGTGTGCCGGGTCGAGCGCGTTGGCCACCTCGTGGAAGGCGATCCGGTCGAAGAGCCCGATCGCCACGTGCTCGGAGAGGTCGAGCGAACACAGGTCCTGGAGCAGGACGTTGTGGACGTCGGAGCCGCTCAGGTACTGGCTCTGCCAGGGGGTGGCCACCTCGTCGTACTTGGTGGCGACGACCGTGTAGTGCACGCCGGGGACGGTGTCGCCGCCCGCGTTGAGTTTGGTGAGGAAGGCGGAGCCGGGGATCTGGTCGGCGAGGCCGGGGGTACTGGACTTGATCAGGTCCTCGGCGCCGGGGAAGTACGGCAGCAGGTTGGTGAGGCCGCTGATGGTGGCGCCGTGGTTGTCGGGGGCGAGGCCGACGAGGGCGTTCACCTTGGCGGCGCCACCGAGGAACCTGAGGTAGTAGCGGGGCATCATGCCGCCCTGGGAGTGGCCGACGAGGTCGGCCTTGGCGGCGCCGGTCGCGCTCAGCACCTTGTCGACGTAGGCGGAGAGTTGCTCTGCCGACTTGTCGATGGGGCCGAGGCCGTAGAAGAGCGGGACGCCGGACAGCTGGCCGTAGTCGAGGGAGAAGACGCAGTAGCCGCGGTCCTCCAGGTACGGGGCGAGGGAGAGCCAGTTGTCGACGGAGTTGCCCAGGGTGCCGTGGACCAGGATCACGGGGCGGGGGTGGGCGGCGGAGGGGCGGCAGGAGTAGTCGTTCCAGCCGGTGCTGGGGGCGCTCGACGCGTGGGCGGTGGCGGCGGGGACGGTGGCGACGGCGGCGGCGAGGAGCAGTGCGGTCAGGGGTCTGAGCACTCGTTTCCAGGGCAGCATCGTGTGATCTCCTTGCGGCTCAAGGGAGTTGCGACGGCCTTACGCCCTGTGATCCGGATCACGAGGATGCTGTTCACTCATCAAGTTACGGACGAGTAGTGCAACCGTGAAGTTACGCGTCGGTAAAACTTCCGGGTAACCGGTCGCGCGCCACCTGCCTGATGGGGTGTCACCAGCTGGGCCCGAGGGGGCCATAGGGTGCGATACGCGCCCAACTGTCGCGCAACACGCGCACTTCACCCTCCCCCAGTACGTCCCTCCAGCCCCACACGGCCTCGGCGGCCGCCTCCGCCGCCCGCCCGCGTGCACGCCCCCCGTTCAATGAGCACGACCAGCCGGGCCTTACGCCCCCCGGGGTGCGCCCGCCGCTCGGCATACCCCCACCGCCGAGCAGCCCGACGGCACACGGCTCACTCCACCGTGGGCCAACCGAGGCACCGGCATAACGGAACGTGTCGACTTCACTACAAGCCGCCACCGCCCGTCCATCCTGAGCCTCCAACTGCCCTGCCCGGCTGGAGAGGTGACAGAGCGGCATCGCCCCCTCTCGTCACCCACCCCACCAAAGAATCGTTTACACGTTCGATTCCTGTCGCCTACCTGGGCTGATGAGGTTAGAGTAATCGAACGAGCGTACGATGAACATATCGGGCGCATGGTCGAAAAGGGGTGGAGTGATGGAGGTGCGGCATGACGGGCTTCGCCCATCTGCACGTCGCGTCCGGTTACTCCGCCCGCTACGGCGCCTCTCACCCCGAGCAGCTCGTCCGGCGGGCGGCCGAGCAGGGCATGCCGGCGCTCGCGCTCACCGACCGGGACACGGTCACCGGGGCCGTACGGTTCGCGCACGCCTGCATGAAGGACGGGGTCCGGCCGGTCTTCGGCATCGACCTGGCGGTGCAGGCCCTCGCGCCTCCGCCGCCCGCCCGGCGCCACCGCACCCCGGCGCGCGGTGGCGCACACGTCATGGAGCCGCCGCTGCGGTTCGTGCTGCTCGCGCGGAACCGGGAGGGCTGGGCACGGCTGTGCCGCATCACCTCGGCCGCCCATGTCGGTGCCGTGTCCGGTACGCCGCCGGTGGTGCCGTGGCAGGCGCTGCGCGAGTACGGCGGGCCCGGCCTGGCCGTGCTGCTCGGGCCGCTCTCGGAGCCGGTGCGGGCACTGTCGGTGGGCCGGGAGGACGTCGCGATGAAGCTGCTGGCGCCCTGGCAGGAGATCTTCGGGAGGGAGGTCAGATTGGAAGTCGTCGCGCAGAAACGTTTCGGCACGGACCCTGGATCCCTGCGCCTCGCCGCCCGGACCCTGGCCCTGGCCGACCGCACCCACACCACCGCCGTCCTCTCCAACGCCGTCCGCTACGCCGACCCCGGCCAGCACCGCCTCGCCGACGTCCTGGACGCCGCCCGCCTGCTGCGACCGATCGACCGGCGCCGGCTGGACAGCGGACAGCGCTGGCTCAAGGACGAGCGAGGAATGGAGACCGTCGCGCGAATGATCACCGAATGCGCCGGAGAGGACATGCGTCGGGCCCGCCGTCTGATGGCGGACACCGCCGCCACCGCGGCCGCGTGCACCGTCGACCCGGTGGCTGACCTCGGGCTCGGCAGACCGCACTTCCCGGAACCGTCCCTCTTCGGGGCGGAGCCCCGGGCGGGCGGCGCGGCACAGCTGCTGCGCGGGCAGTGCGAGGCCGGTCTGGCCAGGCGCGGCCTCGACCGCGACCGTACGGCGCTCGACCGGCTGGACGAAGAGCTCAAGGTGATCTCCGAGCTGCGCTACGACTCGTACTTCCTCGCCGTCGGCCAGGTCGTGGCCGACATCCGGGCCAAGGGCATCCGGGTCGCCGCCCGCGGCTCCGGCGCCGGCTCCCTTGTCTGCCACACCCTGGACATCGCCACCGCCAACCCGCTCGACCACCACCTCCTGTTCGAACGCTTCCTGAGCACACGCCGAGCCTCACTGCCCGACATCGACATCGACGTGGAATCCGCCCGCCGCCTGGAGTGCTACGACACGATCTTCGAACGGTTCGGGAAGGAACGGGTGGCGGTCACCGCGATGCCCGAGACCTACCGGGCTCGCAGGGCGCTGCGCGACACCGGCCTCGCCCTCGGCATCGCCCCCGCCGACATCGACCGGATCGCCAAGAGCTTCCCGCACCTGCGCGCCTCCGACATCACGAGCGCGCTCGCCGAACTGCCCGAGCTACGACAGCTGGCCGCCGAGGCACACCGGTACGGCCCCCTGTGGGAACTCGCCGAGGGCCTCGACTCCCTGGTCCACGGCATGGCCATGCACCCCTGCGGCGTGGTCATCAGCGACGCGACACTCCTGGACCGGCTGCCGGTGCAGCCCACACCGCAGGGCGACTACCCCATGGCGATGGCCGCGAAGGAGGAGATCGAGGCGCTGGGCAACATCAAACTCGACGTCCTGGGAGTCCGTATGCAGTCCGCGATGGCCCACGCCGTCACCGAGATCGAACGGACCACCGGCAACCGCATCGACCTCGACGATCCCCAGCAGGTGCCGCTCGACGACGTCTTCGCGTTCAAGCTCATCCAGGCCAGCCAGACCCTGGGCCTGTTCCAGCTGGAGTCCCCCGGCCAGCAGGACCTGCTCTCCCGGCTCCAGCCCCGAGACGTCCAGGACGTCATCGCCGACATCAGCCTCTTCCGCCCCGGACCGGTCGCCGGCGGCATGCCCGAGCGGTACATCGCGGCTCGCCACGGCGGTACGCCGGACTACGCGCACCCGGACCTTGAGCCGGTGCTCGCCGACACCTACGGCGTGACCATCTGGCACGAGCAGATCATCGAGACGCTCTCGGTCATGACCGGCTGCGACTATGCGCTGGCGGAGATCGCCCGGCGGGCCCTCGGCGACAAGGACCGACTCCCGAAGATCAAGGACTGGTTCCACGAGCGGGCACGCGCGCGTGGTTACAGCATGGCCGTCCGGGAGGAGGTCTGGAAGACAGTGGAGGCCTTCGGGGCGTACGGCTTCTGCCGCGCCCACGCGGTCGCCTTCGCCGTACCCGCCCTGCAGAGTGCCTGGCTCAAGGCGCACTATCCGGCGTTCCTGCTGGCGGGGTTGCTCGAACACGATCCCGGGATGTGGCCCAAGCGGGTCCTGGTCTCCGACGCCCGTCGGCGGGGGGTGCGGGTCCTGTCCGTCGACATCAACCGTTCGAAGGTGAAGCACACCGTGGAGATGACCGAGCAGGAGGAGTGGGGCGTGCGGCTCGCGCTGTCCGGGGTGCACGGCATCGGCGCGGAGGAGTGCGCGCGGATCGAGGAGGGGCAGCCGTACGGATCGCTGTCGGACTTCTGGCAGCGGGCCCGCCCCAGCAGACCGGTCGCCGAACGCCTCGCGGAGATCGGCGCCTTGAACTCTCTGCACGACGGTCGTCTCACTCGACGCGATCTCCTTCTGCAGATCGCCGAGTTGCATCGGCAGTCCCGCAACCGGACCGCAGGTTCGGGTCAACTGCCCATAGACACGGGTGCGGTTGAGGGAGCGGAGCCGAGCGGGCTGCCGGAGATGACCGGACGCGAGGCACTGAGCGCCGAGTTGGACACCCTCGGCATCGACGTCTCCAGGCACCTGATGGAGCATCACCACCGACTGCTGCGGGAGATCGGCGCGACGGACGCGTCGCACCTGGCCGGACTGCGTGCAGGGCAGCAGGTGTTGGTCGCGGGCGTGCGTGCTTCCACGCAGACCCCGCCGATCGCCAGCGGCAAGCGGATCATCTTCGTCACCCTGGAGGACGGCTCCGGCCTGGTCGACCTCGCCTTCTTCGAGGACTCCCACCCGGCCTGCGCGTACACCGTCTTCCACAGTGGCCTGCTCCTTGTCCGCGGCACGGTCCAGGTGCGCGGCACCCGTCGTACCGTCGTCGGGTCCATGGCCTGGGACCTGGACGAGATCGCCGCCGCCCGCCGGGACAACGGGCCCGAGGCGGCGCTCGCCCTCCTGGGTGCGGACCGGCCGCACTCGACCCCCGCCCAACCGGCTCCGGGTCAGTCGCAGGCCGCTCCCGCACCATCGCAGCGCACCCTGGCCGACGGCACCGCCGGCGCACGGCTGCACCCGTACGCCGACCTCCAGCCCGCCGGCACCCGCTCCGCCGACCTGAAGAAGTTCGGCCACCGCAGCCCGGGGAGTGCGGGATGAGCGGGATGACTGCACGTCAGCGGCACATCGCCCATCTCCACCTGCACGCCGAGCTGACGGAGACCCAGTACGAAGCCATAATCGAACTGATGTCCGGAATCACGCCCCACGTCCAGGCCGTCCCGCCCAACGCCCTTCAGCTGGACCTGACTTCGGCGCTTCGGTACTTCGACCTGTCCCCTTACGACATGGTCCAGGCGGCGAAGATGAGACTGAAGGCCCACTACGGCATCGACAGCAGCGCCGGCCTCGCGGGCAACCGCATGCTGGCGGCGATGGCGGCCGACGCGTCCGCACCCGGGGACACCACCTACGTGCCCACCGGGCAGGCGGCCGACTGGCTGTACCCCCGCCCGGTCACCGCGCTGCCCGGGATCGGCCGTGTCATGGCGGACACACTCGGCAGATACGGCCTGCACACCATCGGCCAGGTCGTCGATCTGCCGGCGGGGACCCTGCAACGGCTCCTCGGCGCGGGCCAGGCACGGCTGTTGACCGAGCGCGCCCGCGGTCACGACCCCCGCCCGGTCGTCCCCGCGGAACCGGCCCGGCACCTGGCTGCCGACCTCGTGTTGAGCCGGGACTGCCTCGACCCGGCGCAACACCACCGAGACGTCCTGGGGCTTGCCGACCGGCTCGGCCAACGCCTGCGCGGAGAACGCCAGATCACCGGCCGCCTCACCCTCACGGTCCGCTACGCCGACCGCACCTCCACCACACGCACCCGAGCCCTGCCGGAACCCACCGACCACTCACCCGCCCTCGCCGCCACCGCCCTGGGCCTGTTGACCTCCCTCGGACTGCAACGCGCCCGTGTCCGTGCCTTCGTGCTCCGTGCCGACGCCCTGCTGCCGGCCGCCGACGCCTACCGCCAGCTCTCTCTCGATCCCGCCGCCGACCGCGCCCGCGCCGCCGAAGCCGCCGCCGACCGCGCCCGCCGGCGTTTCGGCCCCGAAGCCGTAGGCCCGGCAGCCTTGGCAGAGTGCTCCCCTTGCACCAAGAACCACTGATCCCCGGCGAAACCGCCCAGGTCTGCGACCGCCGGCCACCGCGAACGCGTCGACCGGTGGGGACAAGAACGTCTTGACCGTCCGTGCGGCCGGCGAGTACCGCTGGAACAGCTCTCCCGCGGTCAGGCTGCCCTTCAGTAGTTCTGCGATGTCGCCGTCCCGCGATCGGTAGTAGTTGTTCGCGTCGATGACGATTTTCCCGGCCAGCGCGTCCGCGGGCAGGTGGGGCACGGCGCTGAAGGGGACGGCGACCACCGTCCAGTCGCCGGCCGCGGCGGCCTCTGCCGGAGTGGCCGCGCGCGCTCGGGGGCCGAGGCGTTCGGTGAGACCGCGCAGGCTCTCGGGACCGCGCGAGTTGCTGAGGATCACGTCGATCCCCGCGTTGACGGCCAGGCGTGCGACCGCGCCGCCGATGCTGCCGCTTCCGATGATGCCGAGCGTGCCGTTCATTGCTTTTCCTTGCGCTGATGGGCCTGTGTGCCTTTGAGCGCACCCGTGGCCCGCGGACCATGGCGTGGGAACCGCGGTCTGCGGGCGTGGATGTGTTGCGGTGCGTGGACGGGTGCCCCGTGTGTGGGCTGTGCGGGGCTGTCAGTGGCCGGATTCGAGTCGTTCTCTCAGGGCCCTGCCGTGGCTCGCATAGCCCTCCTCCATCTGGGATCGGGCGGGCTCTACGGTCGCCACGGCGGCCGTGCCGGTGAACTCCTCGGATTCCGTGTATCGCGTTCCGCCGGCCCGGGGTTCGAGGACGAAGGAATGTTTGCCCATGAGGACATCCGGAATGCCGCCCTCCCAGACAAGCCGTCGCGGTGCCTCGTAGTGGAGGACCGTGAAACGGTATTCCCCGTCGTTCTCGGCCCCCAGCGACACTTGGGCCCGCAGCCGGGTTCCAGGCAGGATTTCCGTCGGAACATCGACGAAACGCAGTGTGGGGTGCCACTGCGCGTATCCGGCGAAGTCGGTCAGTTCCCTCCACACATCCTCGGGGGGAGAGGCGATGTCGGTGACCACGGTGATGACCGGACTGTGCGGCACGTTCCTCACACCGCCCCGCGGTTCTCCAGGACGATCTTGCCCCGGACGTGGCCGCCGGCCAGCACCTGCTGGGCCTCCGCTGCCTGGCTGAGGGGGAATACCCGGTCGACGTGCACCGTGAGCTTCCCGTCCTCGGCGAGCTCCACCAGCCGGGTCAGATCGTCTCCGTCAAGGCGGACGTACACGTCGATGGTGCCCTCGTAGTCGGTGCTGGATCGGGTGATGGAAGCGACCCGCGCCCCGGGGGCGGCGAGTGCCCGCGTCGTGGAGAGGGAGCCGCGCCCCGCGGTGTCGAGCACCGCGTCGACCCCGCTCGGAGCGATCTTCAGCACCTGCTCGACGAGCTCGTCGCCGTAGCGCACCGGCGTCGCTCCCAGGGACTCGACGAACGCCTGGCTGGCCTCGGAGCCCGTCCCGATCACCCGTGCGCCCCGCGCGATCGCGATCTGGACGGCGAGGTGTCCGACGCCTCCCGCCGCCCCGTGCACCAGTACGGTGTCGCCGGCGGTCACCTTGAGGCTGTGCACGATCGCCTGGTAGGCGGTGAGCCCGGCGAGCGGCAGCCCGGCGGCCTGGGCCCAGATCAGGTTCCTCGGCTTGCGGACGAGCTGACGCGGTTCGGCCGAGATCTTCTGCGCGTATGTGCCGTAGCGCATGGCCGGGCCGCGAACGAACCCGATCACCTCGTCGCCCGGCTGGAATCCCGTCGTCGCGACTCCGGCCTGCTCGATGACCCCGGCCAGATCCCACCCGGGCGTCACCGGGAAGAAAGAGTCCACGAGAGGATCCACGGCTCCGCTCTGGAATGCCAGATCCGCAGGGTTGAGCGCCGCTGCCTCGATTCTCACCAGAACGAGATCGACGAACATCTTCGGATCCGGAACCGGTCCTCTTCCGGTACGCCCAGGAGGTCACAGATGATCGCCAGGGGCAGCGGGCGGGCAAGGTCGGCGACGATGTCCAAGCGGCCGGTCGGTGCTGCGCGGGCGATGATCTGATCGAGGGTGTCGGAGATCCGGTCGCGTAGTGCGGCCACGGCCCGGGGGGTGAAGGCTCTGCTGAGCAGGGCGCGCAGCCGGGCGTGGTCGGGGGCGTCGCTGTAGAGCATCTGCCGGCTCAGGACCCGGGCCAGTGGCTGTAGTTCCTCGGAGGCTGCCTCGATTAGAACCGACGGGTGGGGAACATCCCTGGGCGGCGGGCCGTTCATCTGTACGTGGCTGCGGAGGGGACAGTGTCCCCGGGCCTCACCTACAGCCCATGGGGACGATCGTCCGGCTGAAGCCCCATGGAGCCCCTCGCCGAGAGGCGACCGCCCTCCGCACGCCACCACCTACCGCCCCGGCTGGTCTCCCCCGTCCAGCCGGGGCTTCTCATGCGCCCGACGCCCCATGGAGACCGTCGAGGACGTCCGGGCCCGCTCGGTCACCGGTACCCCGATCGCGGCCTCCGGCTCCGTGGCCGTTCAGGGCCCTGACGTCGCGATCGAGGCCAGGCGGCCGACGACTACGGGCGGCGCGGCGGCGCGGAACAGCCGTGCATGGCCTATGGCCGGTGCCGATGGCGGGGCGCGGCCGGCGGCGGGAGGGACTGCTCGGCCCAGACGGTCTTGCCGTCGGACGTGTGGCGGACGCCCCAGTTCTGTGCGAGCTGGGCGACGATGAACAGGCCGCGCCCCCCTTCGTCGACGGTCTTCGCATGGCGCAGCCGTGGCGCGAGGGAGTTGCTGTCGTGGACTTCGCAGGTGAGGGTGCGGTCCTTGATGAGCTGCAGCTGGGCGGGCGGGGCGCCGTAACGGACGGCGTTGGTGACCAGCTCGCTGACGATCATTTCGGTGGTGTAGGCGGTTTCCTCGTCGACGCTCCACCGGACGAGCTGGTGGCGGGCGTGGCTGCGTGCCGTGGCGACGTCCTGGGGATGGTGGCCGAGAGGCCACGTGGCGACCTGGCCGGAGGGGAACGGGCGGGGGCGGGCGAGGAGGAGGATGACGTCGCTGTCGCGGGTGTCGTTCCGCAGCCGGTAGAGCACGTCGTCGCACAGATCCTGCAGGGGCCGCCCGGAATGGGCCAGCACCCGTCGGAGGGTGTCCGGGGACTCCGAGGTGTGCAGCAGGGCCGAGGTGTAGAGGGCCACGACGCTGCCGTCGGCGACGGAGACCGTGGCGGCGGCGAAGGGCGGGCCGCCGGCGCTGCCCAGGGGAGGTCCGCTCGGCAGGTCCAGGATCTCGGTGGTCCCGTCGGGATGGGCGATGACGGGTGGGGGATGCCCGGCCAGGGCGACGGTGCAGGTCTGGGCGAACGGGTCGTGTACCGCGTACGCACAGCTCCCCGTCAGGGGCATGGGATCGCCGAGCGGCAGCGCCGCGCGTTCCTCGGCGAGGCTGAGGGCGGTGTCGTTGAGGCGGGCGAGGAGTTCGTCGGGCTCCAGGTCGAGAGCGGCCAGGGAGTGGACGGCGGTCCGCATCTGTCCCATCGTGATGGCCGCGTGGATGCCTTGACCGAAGACTTCCCCGACCAACAGCGCGGTGCGGGCACCGGACAGGGCGAAGGTGTCGAACCCCCCGCCTCCGCCCACCTGGGAAGGCACGTGCAGGTACGCGGTCTCGACGGTGCTCCGCGGCGCGGGGTGGGGCGGCAGCAGGTGACGCTGGACCGTCAGGGCGATGGTGTGTTCGCGGGTGTAGCGGCGGGCGTTGTCGATGCACAGCGCGGTGTGAGCGGCCACTTCGAGGGCGAGGGTGACATCGCCCTTGTCGTAGACGTCCGCCTGGTCGGTGCGGTAGAGGCTCAGCAGTCCCAGCACGGCTCCGCGCACTGTCAGGGGTGCCGTGATGAGGAGACGGGCACCGGAGACGCGGATCGCCTCGGCGCGTGGCGGGTCGGCCGCCAGCCAGGGCGTGTCGGGCGCCAGGGCGACGAGGCGGGGCTCGAGGTCGGTCAGCGTCTGGGTGTAGGGCGTGGGGAACGGCAGCGGGCGAACGTCGCCCACCGGATGCGCCTGGATCTGTTCATCACCGCCGCTGTGGCGGAAGGCGGCACGTCGCAGCGGCACCTCCGGTCCCAGCGGGCTCAGGGGAGGTTCCTCGCCCCGTATCACGGCGTCCACCACTTCCACCACGGCGATGTCGGCGAGGTCCGGCACCACCGCCTGCACCAGTTCCTCGCAGGTGGCGACCACGTCGAGGGTCCGTCCCACGTGCTCGCGCACGGAGGCGAGGACCCGCATCCGGATGCCCACCCTTTCGCACTCGGTGACATCGACCATCTCCGTGAGCACGCCCCAGACCCTCCCCTGCGCGTCCTCCAGACGGGACGCCGAGACGGAGAACAGGTACTCCGGCCCCGGTTCGTTCTTCGGACGCACTCCCATGAGCCGCCCCCGTACCGGCACGCCGGTCTCCAGTACGCCGCGCAGCATCGCCTCCACCTCACCGGGTGCGGACAGGTTGTACACGTCGGTGATGCGCCGGCCCGCGATCTCTTCCCGGGGCGCTTCGTGCAGAACCGGTCTGGTGAGGCTGATCCGCAGGATGCGCAGCTCCGTGTCCAGGATCAGCAGGCCGGTGAGCGACTGGTGGAACAGGGCGTCCAGCACTGCGGCACCCTTGCCCGGCAAGACGGCTTCGTTGTGGGGCACGGCAACCCACCTCCCTAGTCCAGCCTGCACCGAGCCCCGATGCACCGCTCCCCCGCCCGCCGGCCCCCTTGGTCGCTTGCCATGCCACGAGCCCGACAGGACCGCACAAGATCGCACACATGTTCGACTAGCATGTTCCGGCTCACGGCACGGCATGGAGATGCCCCGGCTCCCGGAGGCGCATTCCAGGAGGCGGGGCATCTCGGGGGTTCGGCGCGGGTCAGCCGATCTGGGTACCGGTGGCCGACAGCGCCTCCGTCACCGGCTGGAAGAACGTCTCCCCGCCGGAGGTGCAGTCGCCGCTGCCGCCCGAGGTCAGGCCGATCGCGTTGCTGCCCGAGAAGAGCGAGCCGCCGCTGTCGCCCGGCTCGGCGCACACGTCGGTCTGGATGAGCCCGCTCACCGTGCCCTCCGAGTAGTTCACGGTGGCGTTGAGCCCGGTGACCGTGCCGTCGTGGACCTGGGTGGTGGAGCCGCTGCGGGTCACCTTCATGCCCACGGTCGCCTCGGCCGCGCCCGTGATCTTCTGGGTGGAGCCGTCGTAGAGGTCGACCTCGCTCGGGTGGTCCACCTCGGAGGTGTACTTGACCAGCCCGAAGTCGTTGCCCGGGAAGCTGGACTGGGCGTTCTGGCCGATCACGTTGCCGGAGGAGTCCGACCAGCTGGAGATGGCGTCGGTGCAGTGCCCGGCGGTCAGGAAGTACGGCTCGCCGCCCTTGACCACGTTGAAGCCGAGCGAGCAGCGCCCGCCCGACCCGCTGATCGCGTCACCACCGGCGATGAAGGGCTTGAACTCCCCCTTCGAGTGCCGCAGTTCGGCCTTCTCGCCGAGCCCGTCGACGACCTTGGTGAGCTTGCTCAGCGCGGTGCCGGCGACCGTCTTGTCGGCGGTGACGACGACCTTGTTGGTGACCGGGTCGGTCGCCCACGAGGTGCCGGGGATGGTGGCGTCCTCCTTCAGCGTGGTCCGCGCGCCGTCGAGTTCGGCGAGGGAGTTGGCGACGAGTCTCGCCTTGGCCCCGGCGGCCTCGACGGTCCCCGCGGCGGTGTCGTCGAGCACGTTGACGACGAGGTTCTTCGTCCCGGCGTCGTAGTACGTGCCGGCCGCGTCGGTGCCGAGGTCGGCGACGAGCGTCGAGGCGAGCTTTCCGGCCGCCGGTGCGGACAGGATCTGCGGTACGGCGGCCTTGGCAGGCTCGCTGGCGTTCGCACTCTGGAAGGTCACTCCGGCGGCGACGAGCGCGGCTATGCCCGCGCCGGCGAGGGCCGCACGGCGCCTGGGTATGCGTCGGTGCTTCAACTCATGTCCTCCTGTGGGGGGTCGGCCCGTTAGGTTGTGGGGACCTCGGGGCCGGAAGGCTGGTTGACGGGCGCCTACTATTCCGACACCCACAGGGAGCACACAAGGTCGACTTCAGGACGCGCGTGCGCGGATGTTGTGCGCCCCCTGCGCCCGGGCCGTTCACAGTCACCCCAGGAGGCTTCGCACTGCAAACACTACGGGCGAGTAACCATCGTCGGAGAGTGACACCTACCCCTGGCCGGAATTCGCCTCTCCAGGCTCGCCTTTGGCCCTGTTCACCGCGGACCCGTCGGCCCCGGGCGGCAGTTGCTGCTGGGCCCGCTCCAGGAACCGCAGCAGTTCCACCGGGAACGGCAGCACCAGGGTCGAGTTCTTCTCGGCGGCGACCGCCACCACCGTCTGCAGCAGCCGCAGCTGGAGCGCGGCGGGCTGCTCCGACATCTCCTTGGCAGCCTCCGCGAGCTTCTTGGAGGCCTGCAGTTCGGCGTCGGCGTTGATGACCCGGGCCCGGCGCTCCCGGTCGGCCTCGGCCTGCCGGGCCATGGACCGCTTCATGGTCTCGGGCAGCGAGACGTCCTTGATCTCGACGCGGTCGATGGTGACGCCCCACTCCACGGCCGGGCTGTCGATCATCAACTCAAGGCCCTGGTTGAGCTTTTCGCGGTTCGACAGCAGGTCGTCCAGCTCGCTCTTGCCGATGATGGACCGCAGCGAGGTCTGTGCCATCTGCGAGACCGCGAACCGGTAGTCCTCGACCCGGACGACCGCCTCGGCCGGTCCGGTCACCTTGAAGTAGACGACGGCGTCGACGCGGACGGTCACGTTGTCCCGGGTGATGCCCTCCTGCGCGGGCACGGGCATCGTGACGATCTGCATGTTGACCTTCTGGAGCCGGTCCACGAACGGGACGATCATGGTGAACCCGGGCTCGCGCACCTCCGGTCGCAGCCGGCCCAGGCGGAACACCACGCCTCGCTCGTACTGTCTGACGACCCGTGCCGCGGCCAGTGCGTAGACCGCTCCGACGGACACGAGAGCGGCTCCGGCCGCCACCAGCGCCTCGACCATGCCGGCCCCCAGGGGGTGACTCCAATGGTCCTTCGACGGTAACTCCGGCACCCCGTCAAAAGGGAGCCCCCGCACGCCGGTTGCGTACGGGGGCCCACTGGGAGAGCCGATCCGGGAGGATCGTCAGCCGACGCTCACGCCGTAGTAGCTCAGCGCCTCGGTGACCGGCTGGAAGAAGGTCGTACCGCCGGAGGTGCAGTCGCCGCTGCCGCCGGAGGTCAGACCGTAGGCGACGGAACCGCCGTAGAGCGGGCCGCCGCTGTCGCCGCCCTCGGCGCAGACCGTGGTCTGGATCATGCCGTAGACGATGTCACCGCTGCCGTAGTTGACGGTGGCGTTGAGCGCGGTGACCCGGCCGCTGTGGGTGCCGGTGGTCGAACCGCGGCGGTACACCGTCGTCCCGACGGACGGGGTGGCCGCGCTGGAGATGGTCTGGCTGCCGACCGCGCTCGGGTGCGCGATCGAGGTGTTGGTGTAGCGGACCAGCGCGAAGTCGTTGGTCGGGAAGCTGTAGCCGACGTTGGTGCCCAGGACCGTGGTGTGGCCGGAGTTGCTGTACCAGGTCGAGGCCACCTCGCCGCAGTGCCCGGCGGTCAGGAAGTAGTAGGTGCTGCCGCTGTGCACGTTGAAGCCGAGGGAGCAGCGGTAGGCGCCGCCGTAGATGGCGTCGCCGCCGGTGATCAGCTTCTTGAACGTGCCGGGGGTGCGCTTGACGGTGATCGCGCCGGCGTCGGCGCCCGCCTGCCGCTTGATCTTGGCGATCTCGGCGGTGGAGACCGTGGAGTCGGCGGTGAGGACGACACGGTGGGTCTTGCTGTCGACGGCCCAGGCGGTGCCGGGGACGTCCGCCTTCAGAACGGAGCTGTTCACGGCCTTCAGTTCGCTGGCGCTGAAGGTGTGCACGGGACTCGCGCTCGCGGTGGGGACGGCGAACGCTGCCGCGGCCAGGAAACCGGTGCCCACGGCGATCAGCCGGGTCCGTCTCGTGATACCGCTGCGGGGGGTGGTGCGCTTGATCCTCACTTTTCGTTCCCTCCCAGGGGAATCAGGGGGCCCGCGTGGGGTCGGGGCCCGTGAGGCGCAGCCAGGGATGATGTCCGGGTTCCGGACACGCAATGCCCCTGACAAGCGCTGAGGGGGAGTATTCGGGCGAACGACCGGTTCCCGCAAGAGTGCCTTTCGGCCGTGCGACTGTGTTCGAACCCTGCCGACTTTGTGTGATCTCGTCGTGATCCGGGTGAGTTGACGCCCGGTCACAATATCCGCGAAACCCTCAGGCCCCTGTGCGCTCCCCCGCCTCGATCGCGAGGCCCAGCCTGTTCCCCGGCGGCGGGAAGGGGCAGCTGAAGTGGTCCGCGGAGGCGCACGGCGGCAGCTGTGCCCGGTGGAAGTCGACGGTGGTGAAGCCGTCGGCGCCCGGGGCGGCCGAATAGCGGAACCTGAAACGGTGGCCGCCGGCCCCGCTGGTGGCGTCGGCGAACACCGCCCGCAGCCGGCCGTCGGCCGCCGTCGCGGTGAGCCGCACGGTGTCGCCGCCCACCGCCCGGACGCCGGGGACGCCGACACCCCACACGGCGTTCGAGCCGGCGCTTCCGGTCGCCGGACGCGTCCTCGGTCATACGGTCAGCCCTTCCCCAGCCCTCGGCGTGCTCCACCTCACGTCTCTCATATGCACTCGACCCGTCCACACCGGCCGGGAGCCCCGGGTGGTTCAGGGCGCCGCGAACTGGCCCGCGGGCCGGGCCAGGCCCAGGTGCTCGCGCAGGGTGCTGCCCGGGTAGAAGGTGCGGAACAGCCCGCGGTGCTGGAGCAGCGCCACGGTGCCGTTGACCAGCCGCTCGAGATCGCGGCGCGGTTCGGCGGGGATCAGGTGGAAGCCGTCGGTGGCGCCCTCGCCGTGCCAGCCGGCGATCAGCTCCGCCAGGTCCACCGGACCGCCCCGGTACAGCGGCCCCTGCACGGTCTGCCGGGGCCCGCCGCCACCGTGTCCCGGCTCGGCCGCGCGCTCCCCGTCCCCCAGATCCACCACCAGACTCACCAGCACCCGCAGCGCATCCGGCTCCCGCCCGAACTCGCGTGCCCTCTCGCGCAGTTCGTCGCGTACGGCGGCGGCCTGCGCGGAGCTCGCGGCCCGCACCAGGACGACATCGGCGTACCGGGCGGCGGAGCGCAGGGCGGCCCCCTCGGTGCCGTCGGCCACCTGGACCGGATGCCCGGGCGAGGGCACCGGCACGTCGCTCCACCAGCCGGCCCGGCCCCGGCTGACCTGGTCGAGGTGGGCGAGGGCGGTCCCCGGGGCGGTCACCAACGGCACCAGCCCGATCCGCCGGGTGGCCGGGGCCACCTGCGACAGGACGGCGACCGGGTCGGTCTCCACCCACCCGAACCGGCCGTCGAGCGTGACGAAGTCCAGGCCCCCGCTCTCGGCTAGCCGCGCCAACTCGACGTAAGGCTCCGCGTCGACCACGCCGACCTGATCCACGGCGGCGGCCAGATGCAGCCCCCGGCCGTACGAGCCGGTCATGAGAAACCACCCTCTCCCCTAGACACCCGGGCACCGGTTCGTCGATCGACCGGCCCGTCGATTCACAGCACCTTCGACAGAAAGGCCCGGGTCCGGTCCTCCCGCGGAGCGGCCGGCACCTCCCGCTCGGGCAGCTCGTAGAGCCGGTCCCCGGAACACCCGAGACGACGGTGACCTCGTCGGCCCGCACCGGGAGGTCGATGTCCTTGGGCGCCTCGGGCTAGGCAGCGGCTTGGCCCGTCAGGTCACGCAGGAAGGCCAGCGCCGCGCGCGCCGTGGCGTCGTTCTGCCGGAACGCGGGCCCTCCGGTGCGCGGCCGGGTGAACGCGCCGGGCGTACGGCCGTCGGTGAACGGCCCGAGTGCGAACCGCCGGGGATGCGGCCGCCCGCCCCCGTCGAGGATCCGCCCGTCGGCGGGGTCCACCCGGAGCAGCCCGTCGGGCGTCTCGGCCGCCCCGTCGGTCTGCAGCTCGCGCAGCAGCGCGTCCCGGGCCCGCCCGACCGTCGGTTCGGGCAGCCGCGCCTCGACCAGCGTCCGCGTCTCGACGGAGAACCCGGGCACGGTGTCCGAGGACGCCCGGAACACCCCGTCCCGCGCCGTCACCGTCATCTCCGCGCCGACGAACCTGACCACCCCCGCCCGGGACAGCGCGAGCAGCTGCCGCAGCCGGGGCCCGGGCGGCCCGGAGGCCAGATAGCTGAAGAAGCCGTGCCACCAGGACCCGATGTCCCCGAGCCGCACCAACTGCCCGTAGACGGAGAGCAGTCCGAGGAAGACCGCCAGGTCGGGGCTCCGCTGCGGGTCGTGACGGCGGCTCAGGTCGTCCTCGACATAGGCCCGCAGCCCCTCCTGGAACTCCTCGTGCGACCCGTACCGCACCGCGTCCAGCGGGCGGTCCAGCGCCGCGAGGTCGAGCCGGTCGGCCGGGTCCGGAACGGCGGCCGTCACCAGCGCCCGCAGTTCGGCGTCGCCCTCGGCGGCGGCGTACTTCTCCTCGAAGTCCGGCCAGGCGACGGCCGTCCGTTCGGGGTGGACGGTGAACAGCCGGTGGTAGTGGGCGAAGCCCAGCTCCTTCGTGACCAGCGGCCACACGTCCCGCCGGAAGTCGAAACCGCCCGGCCGGGCACGCAGTTCGTCGACCTCGCCGGGCCCGAGGAAGCGCGGCAGCGGCGGGCGTTCACCGGTCCAGTCGTAGCCGATCTTCGAGTGGTACGGCACTCCGCGCCGCGACCCGACGTACAGCACCGGCTCCTGTCCGGACGGGACATAGGTGTCACCGTCGTACCGTCCGCCCCGGCCCTCGGTAAGGAGCACCATCAGGTCGACGAAGGCGAGCCCGAACCCCCGTACCAGCACCGGCTCGCCGGGCCGCAGGGCGGACAGGTCGCTGTCGGCGGTGAAGTCCGGCGGCAGGTGGACCAGGCCGTGCGTGTCGGCGTACGCGGCCAGGGCGGCCTGTTCGGGGTCGAGGTCGGCGTCCAGGTGGCCGAGGGCGAGGACGACGAGGTCGGCGAGGAGCGGGCGGGGGCGGCCCTCCAGCCAGACCTGCTGGCGCCCCTCGCGCGGCCCGCTCACCCGCAGGGCACGGCGCGGGTGGTGGTGCACCGTGACGCCCTCGGGCAGGTCGGCCACGGCGCGGTCGTAGACGTGCCGCAGATAACGGCCCTGGATCTGCCGGTCGGCGAAGGTACGGCCGTCCAGGCCCGCCCACTCGTGCAGGGTCGGCCCCTCCCGTACCGGGCCGGTCATCCGCACCGTCTCGTCGGTGAACATGGTGACGTCCTCGGCGTGCGAGTTCATCCACAGCAGCGGCGACTGGGCTGCCCGCCAGATACGGCCGGCGCCCGGCGGATGCGGGTCGACCAGATGGATGTCGAGGCCCTGACCGGCGTACAGCTCGGGCGCGTTGGCGGCGATGCGCTCGAGGAGACCGGTCCCCCGCGGACCGGCCCCCACGATCACCAGCTGGGTCCTCATCGAGCCGCCTCCGTGCCGCGCGGCACGGAGTCCGAGGCGGCGGGTATGCCGGGGGCGGCGGGGGTGTGGGCGAGGGTGTCGGATGACATGCGAAGGCTCCGTGGCGGATCAATCGAACACGGTGGACGCGCGCACAGTGGTGCGGCGGGTGCCTTCACACGGAGCGCCGCTGGGCGGCGCTCTCACGGCCGAGCCCCTCAGCAGGGCCGTCCGTCGACTCTACGGGGACGTTTCCCCTCTCTGTCAAGGGTGTCCAGAGTGTGAGCAGCGCGTCTCAAGTCAGTTGACGGGAAACCGGAGACCTGTTCCACTTGGCCCATGCATCCGCAGCAGTGGCTGGTCACCCGCTCCCACATCGACTTCGGTCGCGTGTGGTCCTGTTCCTGTTGAGCTGACCCACTGCGCGCCCCGCCGACGGCGGGGGCTCTTCGCGTTCTCCCTCGCACTCCTCGCTTCGCCTTCACACGCGCACCCCCCCTCGCGCCACCCCTCGCGCTCCGCGCGCCCGCCGATCCCAGGAGACCACTCGACGACACATACGCCCAGCCGTGCCTGTTATCAGTATTTTGTACCCTTTATTGTGATCACCTACGGCGCTGTTCCCCGCCGCCCGACGATGTCGCGACGTCCGCGATCAGCGCCTCGACACCGGCTTCGCCTTCAAGAAGTCCGCGCCAAGCGGCTGTGAACAAACTCAATCACCGAGGTACGTACGACCGAATTCCGAGGAAGAGGGGACGTCCGCGCCGACGATCGGCGCCTCTCGGATCTCCCCGCCGGAGCCGAAGAACTGACAGTACGTCAGAGCCCGTACGACGCTGAGCTGCGATGTCGTATCGCCCGACTGTCGGTTCGTCGCCCGCCGCCGGTTCACCCGGACGCACCGCCCATCACCCATACGCCCGGAACAATCATATTTCACTCACAGTCAGCAGCCGTGCGTGCTACGGCCCTTGGCACAACTGGGCTCTCGACGTATTCGCTCTGCACCAGTACCGTCACAAACCCCCCGCGCGGCGTCTATCCACTTGGCGCGCCATCCGCATCATGGACGACCATAGGGATGCGGAAGCATGAAAGACCGCTGTGAGAGGAGGCGTCCATGGGATCGGTACGCAAGGCGAGTGCCTGGCTTGGCCTCGTCGACGACAACGATGACGAGCGCTACTACGACGACGACTACTCCGAAGGGACCGAGCAGCCCGGGGATGCCTGGGTCACCGACCCCCGGGTCAAGGTGGCCTCGGACACCGCCGAGGAGAAGGGCCGCAGGATCGGCACGGTCACCCCGGACAGCTTCCGGGACGCCCGCGCGATCGGCGAGCTGTTCCGCGAGGGCGTGCCGGTCATCGTGAACCTCACGGCCATGGAGGCCGGCGACGCCAAGCGGGTCGTCGACTTCGCGGCCGGGCTGATCTTCGGCCTGCGGGGTTCCATCGACCGGGTGTCCAACCGGGTCTTCCTGCTCTCCCCCGCCAACACGGAGATCGTCAACGGTGAGCCGGCCTCGCGCCGGGAGGACGGTTTCTTCAACCAGAGCTGAGGCAGGGCCGCTCGCCGGCCCTGCCCCCGCGCAGGGGTCACCGGAAGGCGTCGAGCCCGGTGAGCGCCTTGCCCAGCACGAGCTGGTGCATCTCGACGGTGCCCTCGTAGGTGAGCACCGACTCCAGGTTGGTCGCGTGCCGCATCACGGGATACTCCAGCGAGATCCCGTTCGCCCCGAGGATCGTCCGTGCCGTACGGCAGATCTCGATCGCCTCTCGTACGTTGTTGAGCTTGCCGAAGCTGACCTGCTCGGGACGCAGGCGGCCGGCATCCATCCGCCGCCCCAGGTGATGGGCGAGCAGGATCCCCTTGTGCAGTTCGACCGCCATGTCGGCGAGTTTGGCCTGGGTGAGCTGGAAGCCGCCGATGGGCCTGCCGAACTGCTCCCGCGACTTCGCGTAGTCGACGGCCGTCTCGAAGCAGGTGCGTGCCGCGCCCATGGCGCCCCAGACGATGCCGTAGCGGGCGTGCGACAGACAGCTGAGCGGCCCCTTGAGGCCGGTGACCTCCGGCAGTACGGCATCGGCCGGGAGCCGTACGTCGTCCAGGACCAGCTCGCTGGTGACGCTCGCCCGCAGCGACCACTTGTGCTTGATCTCCGGCGCCGAGAACCCGGGCGTGTCGGTGGGCACCACGAACCCCCGGATCCCGTTCTCGCTCTGCGCCCATACGACGGCCACTGCGGCGACCGAGCCGTTGGTGATCCACATCTTCCGCCCGTTGAGCACCCAGTCGCCGCCGGCGTCGCGCTTGGCGTGCGTGCGCATGGCGGCGGGGTCGGAGCCGTGGTCGGGTTCGGTGAGGCCGAAGCACCCGATGACGTCACCGGCGGCCATGGCGGGCAGCCAGCGCTGCTTCTGCGCTTCGCTGCCGAACCGGTGGATCGCGTACATGGCCAGCGACCCCTGCACGGACACGAGCGACCGGATGCCCGAGTCGGCGGCCTCCAGCTCCAGACAGGCGAGCCCGTACTGCACGGCGGACGCGCCGGCGCAGCCGTACCCGGTGAGCGACATCCCGAGAGCCCCGATGCCGCCCAGCTCCTTGGCGAGCTCCCTGATGCCCGGCAGCTCCCCGCTCTCGTACCACTCGGCGACGAACGGCAGCACCCGGTCCGCCGTCCAGCTCCGCACGGTCTCCCGGACGGCGAGATCCTCCGGCTCCAGAAGATCGTCGATACCGAGCGGATCACCGGCATCGAACGGAGGCAGCTTCCCGGACGCGGACATGAAAACCCTCCCAAAACTAGCGCCGCTAGTTACAACAGGCTACGCGCAGTCTCCCGGTTCTCCCACCCACACACCAGCCGCACGAGTGAGCAGACACGAGTGAGCAGAAAGGCGCAGGTCGCCCCTGAGGCCCGGCACCGCCGGCGGCCGGATCAGGCCGAGACGCGGGAGCGTTGAGGCTCGCGCGGGGCGGGAACCTCCACCGCGGCCTCCTCGCACTGCATCGCCCGCGGCAACCGCAGTGCCATCACCGCGCCCAGCAGCAGCAGTCCCGCGCTCACCAGCAGCGTCACATGCAGACCGTGCACGAAGGAGTCCCGCGCCGCGTGGCGCAACGCCGCGCCCGTCGGGCCGCCGAGCCGCCCGGCGACCTCGTAGGCCTCGCCCAGTGAATGCCCCGCCGCGGCGGACGCCGACTCCGGCACCCCGGGCACCCGGGACAGCCCCGGCGCGTACGCCGCGTTCATCACGCTGCCGAGAAGCGCGATCCCGATGCCCGCCCCCAGCTGGTACGAGGTCTCGCCGATCGCCGCCGCCCCACCGGCCTGCGCCGCCGGCGCCTCGCTCAGCATCGACTCGTACGCCCCGAAGAGGGTGGTCTCCAGACCGAAGCCGAGCAGCACGAAGCCGAACAGCAGCAGGCCGGCGTTGTCCACCCCGCCCATCGCGGTCAGCGTCAGCACCGCCGCCGCGGTCAGGCAGAAGCCGAAGCACACCATCCGGCGCGGCCCGAAGCGCCGGAGCAGCCGTGCCCCGGCCAGCCCGGCCGCCATCGCGGCGAGCGTCAGCGGCAGCAGTCGTAGCCCCGTCTGCAAGGGCGAGAGGCCCAGCACCAGTTGCAGATACTGCGCGGCGATCAGTTCGAGACCCACCAGCGCGAGCATGGCCAGTACGATGCAGCCCACCGCCGTACTGAACGCCGGCCGCGCGAACATCTTCAGGTCCACCAGCGGGAACGTACGCCGCCGTTGCCGTCGTACGAACAGGAACAGCAGCAGCGCGCCGAGCACCAGCGGCGCCATCGTGAGCGCGTCGGCGGCCGGTTCCCCGCTGCCCAGCCGCTTCACGGCGAACACCACGCCGAACAGCCCGGCCGCCGCCAGCAGGGCGCCCACGACGTCCCAGGGGCCGTTGCGGTCGCCGCGGGACTCGGGGAGCAGAAGACGCCCCACCGGGAGACTGACCAGCATCAGGGGGATGTTGACCAGGAAGACCGAGCCCCACCAGAAGTGTTCGAGCAGGAAGCCGCCCAACAGCGGTCCGACGGCCGCGCCGACCGCTGCCACCGCGCTCCATACGCCGATGGCGAGGGCCCGTTCACGGCGGTCGGGGAAGACCTGCCGGAGGATCGACAGCGTCGCCGGCATGATCATCGCACCGCCGACGCCGAGCAGCGCCCGGGCCCCGATCAGCGCCTCGGCACTCGGCGCGACGGCCGCCGCCGCGGAGGCGACGCCGAACAGGGCGTATCCGAGGAGCAGGACGCGCCGCCGGCCCACGCGGTCCCCGAGCGTGCCGAAGAGGATCAGCAGCGAGGCGCAGACCAGCGGGTAGATGTCGACGATCCAGAGCAGTTCCATGGCGCCGGGCTTGAGGTCCTCGGTGACAGCCGGCACCGCGACATGCAGCACGGTCGCGTCGAGGGCGACCAGCAGCAGGCTGACGCAGAGGACGACGAGGACGACCCAGCGGTTGGCACCGGCACCGGCCCCGGCCCCGGTCGCCCGACGGCGCGGCCGTACGGCTGCCGTGGTCGTCCCGGACATGTACGTACCTCCCAGATGGTCCCTCGCGCGGGGCGGATCGGCGGGGCGGGGACTCCCCGTCGTACGGCCGGAGAGGAGCGGGATCTCCGGCCCGCGCATACGAACGCGAGTGACACGTCAGCGTACGCGAGTTCGTTCCGGGGGCACGTGGCGGACCTCTCACACTCTCCACAGAACTCGTGTGGCGTACGCCACTGACCCCGCTCAGCACCACACCCGGGCGAGCCCCTCCGTTCCGCGTCCCGTCGATAATCGAGCCCGTGACCGATCTTGAAACGCCCGTGGCGGCACCGCGCGTCCCAGCCCTGCGCCGGGTGGCGCCGGCCCTGCTCGGGTACGCCGCCGTGCGCGCCCTGGGCCTGCTCGCGCTGGCCGTGTCGAGCGGGGCGCGCGGCAAGAGCGCGTACACCTTGTTGACGGCGCGCTGGGACTCGCTGTGGTACACGCGGGTCGCCGAACTCGGGTACGGCTACGAGGTGCGGCTGCCGAACGGCGACGTCCACTCCAACCTGGCCTTCTTCCCGCTGCTGCCCTGGCTGGAGCGCCTGCTGCACGCGCTCACGCCCCTCTCCTACGCCGGCGCGGGCTTCACGGTCGCTCTGCTCGCCTCGCTCGCGGCGGCCTGGGGGATCTTCGCGGTCGCCGACTTCGTGTACGGCCCGCGGGTCGGCTTCTGCGCGGTGCTGCTGTGGGCCGTGCTGCCGGTCGGGATCGTGCAGTCGATGGCGTACAGCGAGTCGCTGTTCACGGCGCTGGCCGCCTGGTCGCTGTACGCCGTGCTGACCGGCCGCTGGGTGACCGCGGGCGTGCTGGCCGCGCTGGCGGGGCTGACCCGGCCGGTGGGCCTCGCCGTGGTGGCGGCGGTGTGGGCGGCGGGTGTGATCTCGTTCGTGCGGGATCGGAGCGGGGGCGTGCGAGACCGTAGCGAGGAGCATGCACAGGGCGCGCGCGATGACGGACGCGCCCCGGAGCCGTCCAGCGCCGCCCGCGCCCGGCGCGTCCCGCGAACAACCAGCGCGCCCCGCACAGCACGCGCCCCTCATGCGACACGCACCCCTCGCACCACGGACAGCGCGCACCCCTGCGGCGCGCCTGCCTGGCACCGCCTCCTCGGCATGCTCCTCGCCCCCGCCGGCGCCGCCGCCTACGTCCTGTGGGTCGGCCACCGCACCGGGAAGGGCCCGCTCGGCTATCTGGACGTCCAGGCGGGCTGGCGCAACGGCTTCGACGGCGGCTACGCGTTCGCACGCTTCGTCGCCGACAAGTTCACGTCATTTCCGTCCGCCCTGGCCGGAGCGGGTTTGATCGCCGGTGTCTGCCTGCTGCTGTGGCTCTACGCGATCGGCGTCCGGCAGCGGCAGCCGCTTCCCCTGCTGGTCTACACGGGTGTCGTCCTCGCGCTCGCGCTGTGCGCGTCGAGCTACTTCGGCTCCAAGCCGCGCCTGCTGATGCCGGCCTTCCCGGTGCTGCTGCCGCTCGCCCGAGCCCTCGCGCGGGCGCGCACCAGCAGATCCGTGCTGATCACGGCAGGTGTGGCGGCAGTCTCGGCGGCGTATGGCGCGTTCTGGCTGAACGGCTCCGGGCCACCGTGATCATCGCCGATGCGAGGGTGAGCAGCCGGGGGATTCCACACCACGCTTTGGTTAACGAATTCATAAGTGCCATAAAACGGCCGCCCGGCATGATCAAAGGAATTGAAGGGGAGGCACGCCGAGGATTACGGAATCCTTAGAATTCGGAGGCCTCCTGAGAGGTTTCCCACATCACATCGTCATCACAAAGCCGCAGTTTCGACCGGGAACAGAGCTCACTCGCTGTAACGTCGATTGGGTGCGTACCGAACGAAACCTCACCCGTCTGGACCGGGTGTTCGCCAGGCTGGACCGTGAGCCGGAACGACCGGCCCACATTGATGTGCCGAAGATGAGCCGGCACCGGGTCGTGTTGTTCACCGCGACCCTCGCCTTCTACCTGGCGATCGTGTGGGCCGTCGTGATCACGTCCTGGCTGGTCCGGCTCGACTGGCAGGTCATGTTCTTCCGGCCGTACCAGCAGTGGTCGGGAATCCACTGGTTCGTCGACTACTACGTGGTCCTCGGCCAGCGCGGACCGACCGCCGTGATGGTCGCGGCCTGGCTGGGCTGGCGCTCATGGCGGCAGCACACCCTGCGCCCGATGCTGACGCTCGGTGCCTCCCTGCTGCTGCTCAACATCACGGTCGGCGCCGCCAAGCTCGGCATGGGGCGCCTCGGACCGCACTACGCGACCGTGATCGGCTCGAACGAGATGGGCCTGGGCGGCGATATATTCCCCAGCGGCCACACTGCCAACGCGGTGGTGACCTGGGGAATTCTGGCGTATCTGGCCTCCACCCCGCGAGCCCGCCGGTGGCTGTCCGCGGCCTCCGCGGTCACCTCGCTCGGCGTCGGCATGTCCACCGTCTACCTCGGTACGCACTGGCTGAGCGACGTGTTGCTGGGCTGGGCCGCGGGGCTGCTGATCCTGCTGGCGCTGCCGTGGTGCGAGCCGTTCATCGCCCGTGCCGAGACCTGGCTCTTCGACCTGCGCGACCGCTGGCGTGCCCGCCGCGGCGGTACGGTCCCCGTGCCCGCGCCCGTCCCGGTCACGCCGGTGGCGCTCAAGCCGCGTACGGCGCCCGCCGAGGACGCGCCGGCCCCGGAGCGCGAGCCGGTCACCTCGGCACGCTCGCCCCGGGCCCCGATCCACCTGGCGCCCGGCCCGCACACCGCCCGCTCGGAGCGCACCCCGGTGACCCCGGCGGGCAGCCGCCGCCCCCAGCACCCCGAGCGCCAGCCGCGCGGCGGCGCCGCCCAGCCGGCCCGTCCGCTGACGGGCGGCTGACGGCCCTACGGACGCGACAGCCCGGTACGCACAGCCGGTACGCACGGCGAAGGCCCCGGTTCCCCCCTCTGGGAACCGGGGCCTTCGCCGTCCTACCGTTCAGCCCTTCCAGGCACGCGCCACGACGCCGTCCCGTACCTCGAAGTTGAGCCGTCCCGCCCGGTACTCCATGGTGATGATCGCGCCCGGCGGCAGCGAGCGCACCGTCGGCCATCCCCGCTGCCGGGCGAGTTGTTCCGCGTCGCCCGCGTCGAGGCCTACGTACCCCTGCGGGCTGTCCTGGGGCTCCTTCCGCGGAGCCGGATTCGGTGCCATGCGGCCACGCTAGGCCGCTTCCGGCACGGACGGAAGTCGGGATCGGCCGGCGAAGTCCGCTGTCCGTCTCCGGTCACGCTTCTGTCACAGAATCACGACACGCGTTTCGGTCGAACTCCGTCACACGTACGGGCGGTTCAGTACGCCTTCTTGGCGCATTCCCGTGCAATTCCCTGATGCCGGTAGGGTCTTCCGAAAAGCCAGCCGGAAAGAAGCGGAAGTAAGGATCAGGGGCGCTCGGGGGTCCCATTCCATTCAGAATCCGTGGGCCGCCGCGGTAGCTGACACCGCATAAGAGTTTCACCGCTTCGGCACAGAACCCGCGTACGGCGCCGGGCCGGGCCCGGTTCCGGCAGCGTCCGGCGGCGTGAACGCGAAGCCCGGCGC
Organism: Streptomyces sp. NPDC048417; assembly: GCF_040651615.1. Lineage (NCBI taxonomy): Bacteria > Bacillati > Actinomycetota > Actinomycetes > Kitasatosporales > Streptomycetaceae > Streptomyces > Streptomyces sp. NPDC048417. The sequence goes on from NZ_JBEZKI010000019.1 coordinate 189,420, forward strand.
CCTCGCCTGAATCAGCCTCACAACGCACCGGGCCCCGCCCGGTCGGGACCGGGCGGGGCATGGCGGTGCGGGGCAGGGGGCGCGCGTCAGAGCGCGAGGCGCTGCCCGGGCACGATGAGGTTCGGGTCGTCGCCGATGACGGCCTCGTTGGCGGCGTACAGGCGCTGCCAGGTGGTGCCGTGGCGCCCGGCGATCTCGCTCAGGGTGTCCCCCTCACGGACGGTGTAGTCGCCCCGGGCCAAGTCACGGCCGGTGTGGGCCGTCGGGCGCTGCGCCTTCTTCTGCGCGGGGGCGGACTCGGTGGTGTTCGACTTGGCGGCCGACCTCCCGGTCGACCTGGTGGCCGACTCGGTGCTGCTCTTCGTGGTCGCCGAGGCGCCCTCGGGCGCCGAACCGGCCGCTCCGGCCCGCGCCGAGCAGACCGGCCACGCGCCCCAGCCCTGGGCCTGCTGGACCTTGGTGGCGACGGCTATCTGCGCTTCCCTGGAGGCCTGGTCGGCCGTCGACGCGTAGGCGGAGCCGCCGTACGCGCGCCAGGTGGAGGCGGAGAACTGGAGTCCGCCGTAATAGCCGTTGCCGGTGTTGATGTGCCAGTTGCCGCCGCTCTCGCACTGGGCGATGCGGTCCCACACTCCGTTGTCCGCCGCCTCGGCGTTGCCGGTCGCGGCCAGCAGGCCCAGCGGGGCGAGCAGCGCCGCTCCGGCCAGGGCCGCCGTCGTACGGCCCTTGCGGGAGCCGTTCTTGGCGACGGTCTCACGGGTGGTATCGGCACACTCGGACATGTATTTCCCTCTCCACATACCCGGGCTCCCCCAAGCGTGACGCGGTCCCCGCGCGATGGACGCGGTTCGTCGCGCTCGCCCCGTCCGCCGCGGCCGGTACTGCGGTGGTGCTCTGCCTGGTGCCGGCCGGCGGACGTACCCGAGCGGTGCTCGTTGCACACGGCGGAGGAATCTAGGGATCGGGAACGCCCGAAATCAACCAACTCCCCGTCAGGCCAGGCCAGTTCGGCATTACCGGGGGTAGCGGCGATTTCAAGCCACCCACTACATTCCATGATTTCATGATTTGTCTACCATGCGATCGATGGATCTGTGATTCACTTCACCGCGTCAAATTCCTTTGGGTTGCGAAGAGTTGACGGTGAGTGCCGAATTCCGCACGTCGGGTGACCCTGCGCAGTGGATGGGTGGATCCGTATCCCCCCGAGGCGTGACCACCACCACAGATCACCCGTTGTCTTCTTCATGAGCCCGCAACCCCCTGGGGCTCATGGACCGGGATCCACCCGGGCCTTCACGCACCGCATCCCGAGGGAGCCACCGTGCCGCGCATGCTCGACGTCAGCGACGAGGTACGCGCCGAGATCGGCGACGAAGAAGCCGACCGGCTGCTCGCCGGAGACAACGCCCCCGGCAGTTACGACTGCACGTCCTGCCGCACCCCGGGCGACTCCGAACAGGAGCGCACCAGCACCGTCCTGTTCATCGGGGACGAGACCGCCGTCCTCGCCTTCGCCCACGCCGGCTGCCTGCCCTCGCAGGTCGTCCAGGTCACCGAGGAGCAGTTGCAGGGCGCGGTCCGCTCCATCAGCGGTGACAGCGCACCCGGCGGCGGGCCGCAGAGGTCCGTGCCCGAGCAGGCGGTGCTCGGGGTGACCAGCGGACTCGTGCTGATCACCGGGGAGTTGCACCCGGCGCTCGTCGTGGAGCCGACCTCGCCGATCGTGCGGCCGGGCACCGACGGGGTGGGCGACGACTTCCTGCCGCTCCTCATCGAGCAGGGCTTCATGCCGGTGACGGAGCTGGCCGCGGTGCCGCCGGTGCTGCACGGGTGGTCGGTGCTGCTGGCGGTGGGCCAGCTGCACGCGGTGCTCCAGCCGGGGAACAACGGCGGGCAGCCGGTGGCCTGGTGGCAGGCGCACCAGCCGTTGCAGGTGACCGACGGGTGGCGGGCGGCGGCCAACAAGCACCAGCAGGTGCTGATGTTCGCGGCACCGGTGGGGTCGATCGGGCGGCAGCCCCGGGAGGACCTGCTGCGCGGTGCGCTCGACAAGGCCGCGGCGAACGGGAAGCTGGTGGCGGCGGCGTTGCCTCTTGCGGGAGTCTGAGGGTCGCCCAAGGGGTGGAGGCGCCGGTCTCGCCGGCGGGTGCGGGCGCATCGCGGCTGGTCGCGCCCACGCGGTACCGCACATCCGATGCGGCCCCGCGCCCCCAACGCTGCGCTGCGTAGCCGCATCTCTTTGGTGACCCGGTCGTTTGGACATACGTGCACGCATACGACTTTCCGCCCCGCCGGCCGTCCTTCGCCACCGTTCCGCACGCTCGGACGGGGCAGGAGACCCCAGGCGGGCTCTCGGCCACGCCTATCTACGACTCGCTCTACGCGGAGTGGGTCAAGGCCTTCCGTACGCTGCCGGGTGACCGCAGCGGTGAGGAGGGGCTGGGGTTCGTCGCCTTCGGGACGACCCCGTTCAGCACCGGTACGTACGGTCTGGGGCTGTACGGAGGAAACTCGTACAGCGCGTACAGCGCGGGCGCCTACAGCGCCCGGCACGGCGGCGAACAGCCGCAGCCGCCGCAGTGGCAGCGGATCGGGACGCTCGGGCGCTCCCATGACACCGGGATGACCCCCGTGCCGGCGGCGCTTCCACCGGGACCGCGCCGGGGTCTGTGACGGATACGCGAGGGGCGGCCACCGGTGACGGTGGCCGCCCCTCGGGCGTACGGCTACTTCTTCTTGCCGCGCTTCTCGCGCACCCGTACGGAGATGTGGATCGGGGTGCCCTCGAAGGCGAACTCCTCGCGCAGCCGGCGTTCGATGAAGCGCCGGTAGCCCGCCTCGATGAAGCCGGAGGCGAAGAGCACGAACCGCGGGGGCTTGGTGCCGGCCTGGGTGCCGAACAGGATGCGGGGCTGCTTGCCGCCCCGGACCGGGTGCGGGTGGGCCGAGACCAGTTCGCCGAGGAAGGCGTTGAGGCGGCCGGTGGGGACGCGGGTCTCCCAGCCGGCGAGGGCGGTCTCGATGGCGGGGACCAGCTTCTCCATGTGGCGCCCGGTCTGCGCGGAGACATTGACCCGGGGCGCCCAGGCGACCTGGCCGAGCTCGGTCTCGATCTCGCGTTCCAGGTAGTAGCGGCGTTCCTCGTCGAGGGTGTCCCACTTGTTGAAGGCGACGACGATCGCGCGGCCCGCCTCGACGGCCATGGTGACGATCCGCTGGTCCTGGACCGAGATGTTCTCGGAGGCGTCGATCAGGATGACCGCCACCTCGGCCTTCTCGACGGCGGCCGCGGTGCGCAGGGAGGCGTAGTAGTCGGCGCCCTGCTGGAGGTGGACCCGCTTGCGGATACCGGCGGTGTCGACGAACTTCCAGGTGATCCCGCCGAGCTCGATCAGCTCGTCGACCGGGTCGCGGGTGGTGCCGGCGAGTTCGTTGACGACGACCCGCTCCTCGCCCGCCACCTTGTTGAGGAGGGAGGACTTGCCGACGTTCGGGCGGCCGATGAGCGCGATCCGGCGCGGACCGCCGACCGCCGTGCCGAAGGTCTGCTCGGGCGCCTCCGGCAGCGCCTCCAGGACGGAGTCGAGCATGTCGCCGGTGCCGCGGCCGTGCAGGGCGGAGACCGGGTGCGGTTCGCCGAGGCCGAGGGACCAGAGGTAGGCCGCGTCGGCCTCGCCGCTGGGTCCGTCGACCTTGTTGGCGGCCAGCACCACGGGCTTGCCGGCCTTGCGCAGCAGTCGTACGACCGCCTCGTCGGTGTCGGTCGCGCCGACCTTGGCGTCCACGACGAAGACGACCGCGTCGGCCGCCTCGATCGCGTACTCGGCCTGGGCGGCCACGGAGGCGTCGATGCCGAGGACGTCCTGCTCCCAGCCGCCGGTGTCGACGACCTTGAAGCGGCGGCCCGCCCACTCGGCCTCGTAGGTGACACGGTCGCGGGTGACGCCGGGCTTGTCCTCGACGACGGCCTCGCGGCGGCCGATGATGCGGTTCACGAGCGTCGACTTGCCGACATTCGGGCGGCCGACCACGGCGAGCACGGGCAGCGGACCGTGGCCCGCCGCCTCGATGGCACCCTCGACATCCTCGACGTCGAAGCCCTCTTCCGCGGCGAGCTCCATGAACTCCGCGTACTCGGCGTCGCCGAGCGCCCCGTGGTCGTACTCGTGCTCAGCCGAGTCGCCGGGCTGGATGTGGTCGTTCATGAAGTCCGTACCTCGTCGTTCATCGTGGTGATCGGTGGATAGGCCCCGTATCGGGCTGATCCACTACTTAGTGTCGCCTAGCGTCCGGTCAGACGCCTGGCGTTTTCCAGGTGGCTGGTGAGCTGCTTCTGGATGCGCTCGGTGGCCTGGTCCAGGGCAGTGCGGGTGCGCCGGCCGCTGCCGTCGCCCGCCTCGAAGGGGTCGCCGAAGACGACGTCGACGCGGGTACGCAGCGGGGGCAGCCCCTTGACCAACCGTCCGCGCCGCTCGGAGCTTCCCAGGACGGCCACGGGCACGATCGGCGCCCCGGAGCGCACCGCGAAGTAGGCGAGGCCCGCGCGCAGCGAGGCGAAGTCGCCCTCGCCCCGGCTGCCCTCGGGGAATATACCGAGCACTCCCCCGGCCGCCAGCACGCCCAGCGCGCGGGTGACCGCCGTGCGGTCGGTGGACTGCCGGTCCACCTTCAGCTGGCCGATCCGGGTCAGGAAGGGGTCCAGCGGCCCGATGAACGCCTCCTTCTTGATCAGGAAGTGCGTCGGCCGGGGCGACACGCCCATGACCATCGGGCCGTCGATGTTGTGGGAGTGGTTCACGGCGAGGATCGCCGGACCGTGCGCAGGCATCCGCCAGGCACCGAGCACGCGCGGCTTCCACAGCCCGTACATGAGGCCGACACCGATGCGCCGCCCCACCTCGGCGCCCCGCTGCGACGGAATCGACGGGTTCGACGGGTTCGACGGAAGGCTCACTTCCCCGCCCGCTTCTCCTCGACGAGGGTGACGACGCACTCGATGACCTGGGCCAGCGTCAGCTCGGTGGTGTCCACCTCGACCGCGTCGTCCGCCTTGGCGAGCGGCGAGGTCTTGCGGGTGGAGTCGGCCGCGTCCCGCTTGACCAGGGCCTCGCGGGTGGCATTGACGTCGACACCCTTGAGTTCGCCGCTGCGCCGGAGCGCGCGGGCCTCGGCGGAGGCGGTGAGGAAGACCTTCAGGTCGGCGTCGGGCAGCACGGTCGTACCGATGTCCCGGCCCTCGACGACGATCCCGGTCTCGGTGTTGCGGGCCAGCGACCGCTGCAGCTCGCTGATCCGCGTGCGCACCTCCGGGACCGCGCTGACCGCGCTGGTCTTGGAGGTGACCTCCTCGGTGCGGATCGGGCCGGCGACGTCCACGCCGTCGACGGTGATCGTCGGGTGGGCCGGGTCGGTCCCGGAGACGATCTCCGGCTTGCCGGCGACCGCGGCGATGGCGGTCGGGTCGGTGAGGTCGATGCCGTTGTTCACCATCCACCAGGTGATCGCCCGGTACTGGGCGCCGGTGTCCAGGTAGCTCAGGCCGAGCTGGGCGGCCACGGCCTTGGACGTGCTCGACTTGCCGGTGCCCGAGGGGCCGTCGATCGCGACAATCACGGGCTTTACGGCGCCGTTTTCCACGGGGGGACACCTTCCGGGTGCAGGGTGGTGGGTGGTGTGCGGGGCGCCGTCGCGCCCCGCACAAGGTTACCGGCCCCCGCGACCGCCGGATTCAGCCTATTGCCGCAGCGCCCAGCCACGGTCCCGCAGCGCCGTGGTGAGCACCGGCGCCGCCTTGGGCTCCACCCAGATCTGGACGTGGCCGGCCTGCTGTCCGGTCGCGTGCTCGATGCGCACGTCCTCGATGTTGACCCCGGCCGCGCCGGCGTCCGCGAAGATCCGGGCCAGCTGGCCGGGCTGGTCGTCGATGAGCACCGCCACGACCTCGTAGGCGCGGGGACCGGCGCCGTGCTTGCCGGGCACCCGGACCTGGCCCGCGTTGCCGCGCCGCAGCAGGTCCTCGATACCGGCCCCGCCCTCGTGCCGCTTGGCGTCGTCCGAGGACTGCAGGGCCCGCAGCGCGCGCACGGTCTCGTCGAGGTCGGCGGAGACGTCCGCGAGCAGGTCGGCGACCGGACCGGGGTTCGCGGAGAGGATGTCGATCCACATCCGGGGGTCCGAGGCGGCGATCCGGGTCACGTCCCGGATGCCCTGCCCGCACAGTCGTACGGCCGCCTCCTCGGCGTGCTCCAGACGGGCCGCGACCATGCTGGAGACCAGGTGGGGCATGTGGGAGACCAGGGCGACCGCGCGGTCGTGGGCGTCGGCGTCCATGACGACCGGCACGGCACGGCAGTGCGAGACCAGCTCCAGGGCGAGGTTCAGCACCTCGGTGTCGGTGTCCCGGGTGGGGGTGAGCACCCAGGGCCGGCCCTCGAAGAGGTCGGCGGTGGCGGCCAGCGGCCCGGACTTCTCCCGGCCGGACATGGGGTGCGTCCCGATGTACGACGACAGGTCCAGGCCCCGCGCCTCCAGATCGCGGCGCGGGCCGCCCTTGACGCTGGCCACGTCGATGTAGCCGCGTGCCAGGCCCCTGCTCATGACGTCCGCGAGGACGGCGGCCACATGCGCGGGCGGGGCGGCGGCGATCGCCAGGTCGACGGGACCGTCCGGGGTCTCGTCGGTGCCGGCGCCGAGCGCGGCCGCCGTGCGGGCCTGCTCCGGGTCGTGGTCGACGAGGTGCACCACCACGCCCCGCTGGGAGAGGGCGAGGGCGGCGGACGTGCCGATCAGGCCGGTGCCGATGACGAGTGCGGTCCTCACTGGGCGATGTCCTTGCGCAGGGCGGCCGCGGCGCCGAGGTAGACATGGCTGATCTCGGCGCGGGACCGGTCGGACTCGATGTGCGCCAGTATCCGTACGACCCGGGGCATGGCGCCCTCGATGTCCAGCTCCTGGGCGCAGATCAGGGGCACGTCGACGATGCCGAGCCCCCGCGCGGCGGCCGCCGGGAAGTCGCTGTGCAGGTCGGGGGTGGCCGTGAACCAGATGCTGATCAGGTCGTCGGGGGTCAGCCCGTTCCGTTCCAGGACGGCGGAGAGCAGCGCTCCGACCTGCTCGTCCATGTGACCGGCCTCGTCCCGCTCCAGCTGGACGGCCCCCCGGACCGCTCGTACCGCCACGGCGCTGCTCCTGTTCTGACGTCGGCGTCTTGGTCCGTCCAGCCTAGTCAGGCAGCCGCCGGGCCCGTGCGCGGTGCCCGCCCGCTGAGACGGCGGCTCACCCGGACTGCCGCCGGATCAGGTCCTCGATCGAGGCCCGCGGCACCTCGCCCTCGGGGGTGAGCCGGTCGACGACCTGGGGCAGTTCCCTGGCGATCCGGTCCGCGGCCTTCCGTGGGCTCACGCCGGCCTGCTCGGCGACCTGCTGGAGGGTGTCGTCGGGCAGGGCCTGCTGGATCTGGTCGGCGGTGACGGGCTGGTTGGTGCCGGTGCCGACCCAGGAGTCCTTCTGGGCGGTGAGACCGGACCTGGCCAGGCTGTCGAGGAGGCCGCCCAGCGAACCCCCGCCCTGGCCGTGGCTGAGGGAGCCGATGAGCACGCCCAGGAGCCCGGCGCCCTTGCCGTCGCCGCCCAGGAGACTGCCGAGCATGCTTTCCAGATCGTTGCCTGCCATGACCATGCCTTTCGGGCCTTTCGGGGCCTTCCAGAAGGCGTCAGTGGACGCCGGCGGACCCCCTGGTCAATGTCGTCCGAATCACTGCGTCCCGCTACTCGAGGGGAGACCCGTCCCGCTCGGGAAGCACCCGCGACGAGCCGCCCCGGCGCCGCACCGTCCGGACGCGTTGGGCTATCAGACGTACGGAAAGCACGTTTTGTGGCACTCCATCCCGACTTGCTTCTTCTTCGATGCTTTCAGTGCCAAGATGCTGCTGCTCCGCTCGGAGCGACTCCCTGGCGTCCGCCTTCTGGTTCTTCCGCACGTTCGGAGCGACGACATGACCGACGGTTCCACCCGCCGCACAATGCTCACGACGGGCGCGTCGGCGCTCGCCGTGTGCTGCGTGGGATGCGGCAACGGCAACGGCTCCTCCAACTCGTCCGAATCACCCGCCGCCTCCGCGTCGGCCCCTGAGTCGGCCTCCGCATCGGCTTCCGCCGAGGCGTCCTCCTCCGGATCCGCCAGCGCGGCCGCCGGGAAGGCACTGGCGCAGACCAGTGAGATCCCGGAGGGCGGCGGCATGATCTTCAAGGAGCAGAAGATCGTGGTGACCCAGCCGAAGAAGGGCGAGTACAAGGCCTTCTCAGCGATCTGCACCCATCAGGGCTGCACGGTGTCCCGGGTGACGGACGGCACCATCGACTGCCCCTGCCACGGCAGCAAGTTCCACATCGCCGACGGCTCGGTCGCCCACGGCCCGGCGACCAGGCCGCTGCCGGCCGAGTCGATCACGGTGACCGGAAATTCGATCACCCTGGGCTGACCGGGCACGTACGCTCCCGGGCATGCAGCCCGAGGACCTGGTACGCGACCACACGATCTACGCCTGCGTCATGGGGTCGAGGGCCTTCGGTCTGGCCACGGAGGACAGCGACACCGACCGCCGGGGCGTGTTCCTCGCCCCCACGCCCCTGTTCTGGCGCTTCGAGAAGCCGCCGACCCATGTGGAGGGCCCGGGCGAGGAGCGGTTCTCCTGGGAGCTGGAACGGTTCTGCGAGCTGGCGCTGCGGGCCAACCCGAACATCCTGGAGTGCCTGCACTCGCCCCTGGTCGAGCACCTCGACGACACCGGCCGCGAACTGCGCGGCCTGCGCGGTGCCTTCCTCTCCCGGCAGGTGTACGACACCTTCACCCGCTATGCCCTGGGCCAGCGCCGCAAGCTCGACGCCGACGTCCGGGTCCACGGCACCCCGCGCTGGAAGCACGCGATGCATCTCCTGCGGCTCCTGGCGGGCGCCCGCGATCTGCTGCGCACGGGCGAGCTGACCATCGACGTCGGCGACGCGCGCGAGTCACTCCTGGCGGTGAAGCGCGGCGAGGTCCCCTGGCCGGAGATCGAGACCCGCATGACCCGCCTCGCCGAGGAGACCGAGCGGGCCCGCCACGGCAGCCCGCTCCCGCCGGAACCCGACCACGCGCGCGTGGCCGACTTCCTCTTCCGGGTCCGCCGCGCCTCAGCCCTGCAGCCGTACCCGGACCAGGAGGTCGTGCAGGGCGTCGTGGGCCCTGGGCGCGTCGGGCAGCGCTGACGCGTTCTGCGCCTGGTCGAGCAGCCCGTGCAGCCGCTCCACGTCGGCCGCCACGCGCGCGTGCTCGACATCGGCGCCGCCGTGCTCGTGGGCGGCCTTGGCGGCGATCAGCTCGGGCAGGTAGCCGGGGGCGGCGGGCACCTCGCCGAGGAGCGTGGGCAGATGGGCCTGCACCTCGCCGCTGCGCATCAGATGGATCCCGGTGAGGAGCACCCGGAAGGTGTAGAGCAGCGGCTTGAGTTCACGGGTCTTCTCGAACAGCCGCCACTGGGTGACCGCGAAGCCCCTGTAGTGGTGGGCGTGATGGCCGGTGAGGACGTCCGGGGCGAGCGCGGCCAGCTCGCGGTGGGTGTCCGTGGTGTGCGCGACCAGGGGGGACAGGAGCTGCTCCAGCACATAGCCGTTGCGGCGCAGCATCAGCCGGGCGAACTTGCGCAGGTCGTGGGTGACGAGGTCCATCTCGACGCCGTAGCGCACCCAGGTCTTCGAGCGGGTCTCCTCCGGCTCGCGCAGCCCGACCAGGTCGGCGGCGGGCAGCAGATGGACGCCCCGCAGGTCCAGGTCGGAGTCCTGGGACGGGAAGCCGTACAGATGCGCCCCGGAGACGGTCGCGAACAGCAGGGGGTCGGGCTGTTCCGCGACGACGGGTGCCAGGTCGAGGTGGAGATCAAGGTCGTCGATCATGTACTCAAGCGTCCCAGAGCGCGCCCAGGGTCTGCAGGTCGCCCCGGTACTCGATCCGGTCGGCCCACTCCGTCGGCCAGGCGTCGACGCCCAGCCACGCCCCCGCGAAGGCGCCGGTCAGGCAGGCGATCGAGTCCGAGTCACCGGAGGAGCAGGCGGCCCGGCGCAGGGCCGTCACCGGCTCGTCGGGGAAGAGCAGGAAACACAGCAGTCCGGTGGCCAGGGCCTCCTCGGCGATCCAGCCGGCGCCGGTGGCCAGGCACGGGTCGGCCTCCGGGGAGGCGATCCGCACGGCCTCCTCAAGGCGGTCGAGTATCGCCAGGCACTCGTCCCAGCCGCGCGCGATGAACGCCCCGGGGGTCGCGTCCTGGCTCCGGGTCCACAGGTCGCCGAGCCAGGTCTGGTGGTAGTGGGCGCGGTTGTCGACGGCGTACGACCGCAACTGTCCGACCAGAGCGGCCGGTTCGGTCCCCGTCGCCAGCAGCCGTACGGCCCGCGCGGTGAGGTCGGAGGCGGCCAGGGCGGTGGGGTGGCCGTGGGTGAGGGCGGACTGCAACTGGGCGGCGCCGGCCCGCTGTTCGTCGCTCAGCCCGGGCGCGAGCCCGACCGGCGCGACCCGCATGTTGGCCCCGCACCCCTTGGAGCCGATCTGACTGGCGTCCTGCCAGAGCCGTCCCTCCTCCTTCAGCAGGTTGCAGGCCTTCAGGCAGGTCCGTCCGGGCGCCCGGTTGTTCTCGGGCGACTGGTACCAGTTGACGAACTCCTCGCGCAGCGGCCGCTCCAGCCGCTTGGGCGCGAGCACACCCCGGTCCATGGCGGTGCGCAGCCCGTGCCCGACGGCGAGCGTCATCTGCGTGTCGTCGGAGACGAAGGCACGCGCGGGCAGCTCCATCTCCCGCCACGGCCCGCACTTGGCGAGGATCGAGGGCACGTCGTTGAACTCGGTCGGGAAGCCGAGCGCGTCCCCGAGGGCGAGACCGATCAGGGAGCCGCTGGCGGCACGCTTGTACGCGAGGTTCGAGGTCATGCGGGGCGTCCTTCCCGGGACGGGCGGAGCAGGGGTGGATGGAGCGTGGCGGCGGTGCCCGCGCGGTAGAGCGCGGCGGGCTTGCCGCGGCCGCCGGTCAACCGGGAGGCACCCGGCACCGGTTCGACGAACCCGGGTGTGGCGAGCACCTTGCGCCGGAAGTTGGGACGGTCCAGTTCGACGCCCCACACCGTCTCGTAGACGTTCTGCAGCTCGCCGAGCGTGAACTCGGGCGGGCAGAAGGCGGTGGCCAGGCAGCTGTACTCCAGCTTCGCCCCGACGCGTTCGTGGCCGTCGGCCAGGATCCGCTCGTGGTCGAAGGCGAGCGGCCACGCCCGGTCGTACGGCAGCCAGCGTGCCTGGGCCGCGTCACCGCCGCCGCGCGGCTCGGGCGCGTCGGGCAGCAGCGCGGTGAAGGCGACGGAGACGACCCGCATCCTCGGGTCGCGGTCCGGCTCGCTGTAGGTGCGCAGCTGCTCCAGGTGCAGCCCCGACACGTCCGACAGTCCGGTCTCCTCGGCGAGTTCCCGCCGAGCCGCCGTCTCGGCCGACTCCCGGGGCAGCAGGAAGCCGCCCGGCAGCGCCCACTGTCCGGCGTACGGCTCCTGTCCGCGCTCGACGAGCAGCACGTGCAGGGCACCCGCGCGGAGGGTGAGGACGGCGAGGTCGACGGTGACGGCGAAGGGTTCGTAGGCGTACTTGTCGTAGCCCCGCATGCGCTCGTGCACCCCCTCGATCTCGTGGCTCGAGCGCTCGTTGCCCGAACAACTAATAGTCGTTACGACTATAAAGTCGTCGCAGGTGGGCGCGCAAGCCCCCAGCGGCCGCTGGAGCCCCGTTCCCGGATACGACGACGGCCGATTCCGGGCCACCCGGAACCGGCCGTCAGAAAGCCGCGCAAGCCCCTTCACGGGGTTTGCAGGACCTTGTACGGGGTCCTAGAGGTCGACTTCCTTCATGAGCATCCCGACCTCGGTGTTGGACAGGCGGCGCAGCCAGCCCGACTTCTGGTCGCCGAGGGTGATCGGCCCGAAGGAGACCCGCACCAGCTTGTCGACCGGGAAGCCGGCCTCGGCCAGCATGCGCCGCACGATGTGCTTGCGGCCCTCGTGCAGGGTGACCTCGACGAGGTAGTTCTTGCCGGTCTGCTCGACGACCCGGAAGTGGTCAGCGCGCGCGTACCCGTCCTCCAGCTGGATGCCGTCCTTGAGCTGCTTGCCGAGATCGCGCGGGATCGGGCCCACGATGTGCGCGAGGTAGGTCTTCTTCACGCCGTACTTGGGGTGGGTCAGCCGGTGCGCCAGCTCGCCGTGGTTGGTGAGCAGGATGACGCCCTCGGTCTCGGTGTCCAGGCGTCCCACGTGGAAGAGCCGGGTCTCCCGGTTGGTGACGTAGTCGCCGAGGCACTGCCGCCCGTCGGGGTCCTCCATGGTGGAGACCACGCCGGCCGGCTTGTTCAGCGAGAAGAACTGGTACGACTGCGTGGCCACGGTCAGCCCGTCGACCTTGACCTCGTCCTTCTCCGGGTCGACCCGCTTGCCCTGCTCGAGGACGATCTCGCCGTTGACCTCGACCCGGGCCTGCTCGATCAGTTCCTCGCAGGCACGCCGGGAGCCGTAGCCCGCGCGGGCGAGGACCTTCTGGAGCCGCTCGCCCTCCTCCTCGGCGCCCGGGAAGGTCTTGGGAAGCTTCACGTCCGGCTTGCCCGCGTACCGCTCGCGGTTGCGCTCCTCCGCACGGGCGTCGTACTCACGGGAGCTCGCCGGAGCCGTACGGCCGCGCCCGGTGCCCTGCCCCTGCCGGGGGCCGCCCTTGGCGCCGCCGCGCGCCGAGGCGCCGCGACCCGACTTCGGGCCGTCCTGGGTGGCGCCGGGGCCCACGTCGTAGCGCCGCTCCTCCGGGCGCGGCTTCTTCGGCCGGCCGCCCTGCTTGTCGTCGCGGGCGTTCCCGGCACCGCGGTAGTTACCGCGGCCTCCGCTGCTCCCGCCGCGGCCGCCGCTGTTGCCACCACGGCTCCCGCCGTTGTTTCCGCTGCTGTTCCTGCCGCTGCTGCTTCGCATCAAATTTCCGTCTAGTCGTCTGCGTCGTCTGCACCCGGCGCATCGGGTGCGTCCGGATCGAACGACGGTACGCCCTCCTGGGTCTCGGCCTCGATCGCCTCCGCCTCCGGGAGGAAGGGCGCGAGCTCCGGAAGCTCGTCCAGGCCGCGCAGGCCCATCCGCTCCAGGAAGTAGTTCGTCGTCCTGTACAGGATCGCACCTGTTTCGGGTTCCGCGCCCGCCTCCTCGACCAGACCGCGCTGGAGCAGGGTGCGCATCACACCGTCGCAGTTGACTCCTCGTACGGCCGAGACGCGGCTGCGGCTCACCGGCTGGCGGTACGCGACGACCGCGAGGGTCTCCAACGCGGCCTGGGTGAGCCGGGCGGTCTGGCCCTCCAGGACCAGCCGCTCGACGGCGGGCGCGTACTCGCCTCGGGTGTAGAAGCGCCAGCCGCCCGCGACGAAGCGCAGCTCGAAGCCGCGGCCCTGGACGGTGTACTCCTCCGCCAGTGCCCGCAGCGCCTTGGTGATCGTCTGCTTCGGCCGCTCCAGGATCTTGGCCAGGTGCTCGGCGGTGGCGGGCTCGTCCACGACCATGAGGACGGCCTCCAGGGCCGGCTTGAGGTCGAGTTCGGCGACCGGACGCAGCCCGGCCGGCAGCTGTGTGGTGTCCTCGCTCACGCCTTGTCCTCCTTGGGCGGCTTGGGCGGCTCCGGCGGCCGGTCGAACTCGTCGGTCACCATCGGCTGGGTCTGCCCGTCCCCGCCGGTCCACCGCACGATCAGATCGCCGAGCGCGGTCTCCTGGTCCAGGGCGACGGCCTTCTCGCGGTACAGCTCGAGCAGGGCCAGGAAGCGCGCGACGACGGTCAGGGTGTCGTCGGTGTCCTCGATGAGCGCCTGGAAGCTGGCCTCGCCCAGCTCCCGCAGCCGGGCCACCACGATCCCGGCCTGCTCCTGCACGCTGACGAGCGGGGCGTGGATGTGGTCGATGTACACCTGCGGCTTGGGCTTGGGCTGCATCGCCTTGACCGCGAGCTTGGCGAAGCCTTCGGGGCCGATGCTGATGACGACCTCGGGCAGCAGCTCGGCCAGGTGCGGCTCCAGGCCGACGGTACGGGGCCAGCGGCGGGCCTCTTCGTCCAGGCGACGGTTGAAGATGTCGGCGATCTGCTTGTACGCGCGGTACTGGAGCAGTCGCGCGAACAGCAGGTCCCGGGCTTCGAGGAGCGCCAGGTCGGCCTCGTCCTCGACCTCGGCGGCGGGCAGCAGCCGGGCGGCCTTCAGGTCGAGCAGCGTGGCGGCGACCACGAGGAACTCGGTCGTCTGGTCCAGGTCCCAGTCCGGCCCCATGGCCCGGATGTGCGCCATGAACTCGTCGGTGACCTTGGAGAGCGCGACCTCGGTGACATCCAGCTTGTGCTTGGAGATCAGCTGGAGGAGGAGGTCGAAGGGACCCTCGAAGTTGGCGAGCCGGACTTTGAAGACACCGTCGGGGACGGGTTCCGGCTCCGTGGTCTCGGCAGCGACTTCGGCGGGAGCGGCCTCCGGCTCGGGTTCCGGCGTCGGTTCCGGCTCCGGGGTCCCGGCAGCAGCTTCGGCGGGAGCAGCCTCCTGCTCGGGTTCCGGCGTCGGTTCCGGCTCCGTGGTCCCGGCAGCAGCTTCGGCGGGAGCGGCCTCCGGCTCGGGTTCCGGCGTCGGTTCCGGCTCCGGTACGACCGCGTCCGCCTCGGACTCCCGCTCCGCGGGAGCGGCCGGAGCCGCCGCGCCCGGCCCCTGCCCCAGCACACGCCGACGGCCGCCGGAGGGGCCGGAAACGGGAGCGTCGGTCGAGGTCATAGCCCCCGCAGGCTACCCCTACCGGCCGCGCAGCCGTCGTACGAGGATGCTCGCGTCCCCTCGGGACTCCAGGTCGGCCAGCACCACGGCGACCGCCTCGCGGACGATCCGGCCCCGGTCGACGGCCAGCCCGTGTTCGCCGCGGAGCACGAGACGCGCGTGCTCCAGGTCCATCAGCTCCTCGGCGGAGACATAGACAGTGATCTTCTCGTCGTGCCGTTCGCGGCCGCTGGGCCGCCGGGCGGGCGCCCGGCCGCCGCGCTTGCGGGGCTGGGCCTGCTCGGCGGAGGCGCCAGAACCTTCCTGCGCCGTCTGCCGCCGCCCGGACCGGTCCGCCGAGGGCGTGACCGTGACCGAGGGCCCGGCAGGCGCCGAGGCGTGGTTGCGGGACTCGCCGGCATCGGCCGACTCGGCCCCCGCCGCCACGTGCTCCGCGCCCTCGCCGTCGCCGCCCTGCACGGGCACCGAGTGCGGTGCGTCGTCGGCGGCCTCGGCCGCCGTGTCGTCGCTCTCCGCGGGACTCGCGGGAGCCGGCACCCGGACCTCGCCGTTGGCCGGGCGCCTGGGAGTGGACGGCTGCAGCGCCATCCCCCCGGTCGTACGGAACAGTTCGTCGGCCCCCGGCAGACTCACTCGGCGTGACACCGGGCGAGCACCTCCCTGGCGAGCTGGCGGTAGGCGGCGGCACCGACGGAGTTGGAGGCGTACGTGGTGATCGGCTCACCGGCGACCGTGGTCTCCGGGAAGCGGACCGTGCGGCCGATGACCGTGTGGTAGACGTGGTCGTCGAAGGCCTCGACGACACGCGCGAGCACCTCACGGCTGTGCACGGTGCGGGAGTCGTACATGGTGGCGAGGATGCCGTCGAGCTCCAGCTCCGGGTTGAGCCGCTCCTGGACCTTCTCGATGGTCTCGGTCAGCAGGGCGACACCACGCAGGGCGAAGAACTCGCACTCCAGCGGCACGATCACCTTGTGAGCGGCCGTCAGCGCGTTGACCGTGAGCAGGCCGAGCGAGGGCTGACAGTCGATCACGATGTAGTCGTAGTCGGGCAGCAGCGGCTTCAGGGCGCGCTGCAGCGTCGACTCGCGGGCGACCTCGGAGACCAGCTGGACCTCGGCGGCCGACAGGTCGATGTTGGAGGGCAGCAGGTCCATGTTGGGGACCGCTGTCTTCAGGAGCACCTCGTCGGCCGCCATGCCCCGCTCCATGAGCAGGTTGTAGACGGTGAGGTCGAGCTCCATCGGGTTGACGCCCAGACCGACCGACAGCGCGCCCTGCGGGTCGAAGTCCACGAGCAGCACCCGCCGGCCGTACTCCGCGAGCGCGGCACCCAGGTTGATGGTCGACGTCGTCTTGCCCACGCCGCCCTTCTGGTTGCACATCGCGATGATCGTCGCGGGTCCGTGACTGGTCAGCGGGCCCGGGATCGGGAAGTACGGCAGCGGGCGACCGGTCGGGCCGATCCGCTCGCGGCGCTGGCGGGCCGCGTCGGGCGCCAGCGTGGCCGCGTACTCCGGATCGGGCTCGTACTCGGCGTCGGGGTCGTAGAAGTGCCCGTCGGGCAGGTCGTCGTAGTCGGCGAACTGGCTGTGGGGCGCGCCCCTTCCGTCGCCGGCCATGGCGTTCACGTGATGGCCATCCATGCTCTGGTGTGCTGTCCGCGTGGTCAGCGAACTCTGATGGGCTGCGAAGGTGCGCACCGCGACGGAGCCGACAGCCTCGAACCCCGCGGGACCCTGGTCCCTCACCGGCATTCCTGGTTGACCACCCCCGGGAGAAAATGTCGACTCATTCACAAGTCGTCTTACCTCCTTGGTGACCAGGAAACTTCTAGACAGGTCAGCGTGGCACCATGCCGACAGTCGGCGACTCTATGGCGTGTCGGGCGTCCGCAGCAACACAATCCGCCGGACCCGGCAGGATGTGTCGGCAATGAAACATCCCGCTGTCAAGGGCGTACGGCCGTCGCACAGCAGGTTTCACCGGTGTGCGAATCGGTCGAAGGGTTACGTTCGAGGCGAGTTGACCGAGCGTCGCAAAGTGACCATACACACATCCGGCCGGACCTTGTCGGGCAAGGTCCGGCCGGATGAGCGCGATTGACGCGGCTTGTTGACGTATCGCCTTTACGAAAAGGTGACTTAGTCACTGCCTCGGCGCAGCGGCTCAGTCCAGCAGCGTGTCGAGCTCGACGTGCTCCAGGCCGTGCGCCTCGGCGACCTCGCGGTAAACGACCTTGCCGTCATGGGTGTTGAGACCCTTGGCGAGCGCGGCGTCGCGGCGCAGCGCCTCGACCCAGCCGTTGTTCGCCAGCGACACGATGTAGGGCAGCGTGGCATTGGTGAGCGCGTAGGTGGAGGTGTTGGGCACCGCGCCGGGCATGTTGGCGACGCAGTAGAAGACCGACTCGTGGACCCTGAAGGTCGGCTCGGCGTGCGTGGTGGGGCGGGAGTCCTCGAAGCAGCCGCCCTGGTCGATCGCGATGTCGACAAGAACACTCCCCGGCTTCATGCGGGAGACCAGCTCGTTGGTCACCAGCTTGGGGGCCTTGGCGCCCGGGATGAGCACAGCGCCGATCACCAGGTCGGCCTCCAGGCAGGCCTTCTCCAGCTCGAAGGCGTTGGAGACGACCGTCTGGATCTTGGTGCCGAAGACCTTGTCGGCCTCCTTGAGCTTGTTGATGTCCCTGTCGAGCAGGGTGACGTGGAAGCCCATGCCGACGGCGATCTGGGCGGCGTTCCAGCCGGAGACGCCGCCGCCGATGACGACGGCCTTGGCGGCCAGCACACCGGGAACACCGCCGGGCAGCACACCGCGGCCGCCGTTGGCGCGCATCAGGTGGTAGGCGCCGACCTGCGGGGCGAGCCGGCCCGCGACCTCGGACATCGGGGCGAGCAGCGGCAGCGCGCGGCTCGGCAGCTCGACGGTCTCGTAGGCGATGGCGGTGGTACCGGACTCCAGGAGGGCGTCGGTGCACTCCTTGGACGCGGCCAGGTGCAGGTAGGTGAAGAGGGTCTGGTCCTTGCGGAGGCGGTGGTACTCCTCCGCGATCGGCTCCTTGACCTTCAGCAGCAGGTCGGCGGTGGCCCACACCTCGTCGGCGGTGTCCAGGATCTGCGCACCGGCGGCGATGTACTCGTCGTCCGGGATCGACGAGCCGACACCGGCGCCGCGCTCGATGACGACCTGGTGGCCGTGGCGCACCAGCTCGTGCACACCGGCGGGGGTGATGGCCACCCGGAACTCGTTGTTCTTGACCTCGCGGGGGATGCCGACCTTCACGTCGATCACGGTCCTTGGCTCAGAGGGTGTGGGGGCGTAACAGCACATACCCGGCATGCGGGAACACACCAGGAGACACCGCAGGAGAACCGGCGGCAGAGCCAGTTTAATGAAGGCGTTCCGGCTGTCTAGCCTTTCATTGCATCAATCTTCGCCGGGCACGCTACGGATTTCGCAGGTGTTATCTCCCTGTTCCGGGTCGGAGTCCTGGTCGAGAGGCTCCTCACCCAGCATGCGCTCGGCGGCGGAGCGGTGCAGGCTCGCGGCGGTGGAGTCACCGAGGCGCTCCAGCGTGTCGGCGAGCCGCAACTGGAGCGCGGCCTGGAGCCGGGCGTCCTCGGCGCGGCGCGCCCACTCGACCGCCTCCTGGCAGGTGCGCAGCGAGTCCGCGGGCCGGCCGGCGTACTCCTGGACCCGGGCCAGCTCGCTCAACGCCCGCGCCTGCGCGGCCACATCGCCGTTCTTGCGGTGTCCGGAAACGGCCGCACGCCAGGCCCGCAGCGCCTCGCCGTAGCGGCCCGCGTAGGTGTGCGCACCGGCGATGCGGCCGTAGAGCCGGGCGGCCTCGGCGCGCTCGTCGCGGGCGAGGCGCTGGGCGAGGGCGCGGCCGAACCAGTCGGCGGCCCGGTCGTAGTCCCCCAGCTCCTGATAGGCGCCACCTACGGATTCCATTGCGCGGCCGGTCGCGTACGGGTCATTTGCTCTGCGCCCGGCATCCAGGGCAGACCGATAGCGCGCCAACGCGTCCATGGTGCGTCCGGTCCCCGCGTCCAGGTCGGCCAGGTTCAGCAGCGCGGCGGCCTGCTCGCGGGGCAGGTGGCGGCGCTCGGCGACATCCAGGACGAGTCGGTGGATCCCGTACAGGTCGGGGGCGGCCGCCTGGGTGCCGAAGTGTGCCGCCATGGCCTTGACCAACTGGGACATCAGCCGGCGGGCCAGGGTGTCCAGCTCGCCGTCGGCGACCGCCGCGCGGGCCGCGGCGAGCAGGGCCGGGCGCCGGATCCGCAGCCAGTCGGCGGCGGCCCGGGGGGTGGGGAAGCGCAGCTCGCGGGGCAGGGCCTGGAGTTTCTCGCGGGCCTGCGGGTTGTCGGTCTCGGTGATCGCCCGGCTGGACTGCAGCAGCCGTACCGTGCGCTCCAGCATCCGGGCCCGGGCCAGCTGGAGTTCCCCGGCGCGTTCCTGGGTCTCGGCCAGTCCCCTAAGGAGGGGGTGCAGGCAGCCCGGAACCTCGTACTGGGGCAGCGGGGTGGCCACGGGGCGCAGCAGGTTGAGACGGAGCAGCTCGTCCAGGGCGGTGCGGGCGGTGTCGACCGAGCAGCCGGCCAGGGAGGAGGCGGTGTGCGGGTCGACCAGGCCTGCCGGGGCCAGCGAGAGGAGTCGCAGTATCCGGGCGGTCTGGGCGGCCAGGTCGTCGTGGACGAACCGGAAGACCCGGGCGAGGGCGGTGGCGTCCTCCGGATCGGCGTGCAGCCGCTTGGCGAGGTCGGAGACGGCCACCTTGGGATGTGCCGCCAGCCAGCCGCCCGCCAGGGTGATCGCGGCGGGCTGCCCCTGGCACACCTCGACCAGCGCCTCGGCGGACCGCGGGTCGACGGTGACGCGGACCGAGCCGGTGTACCGGGCGAGGAGTTCCACGGCCGACTTGGTGTCGAGGCCGCCCAGCGTGCAGGGGCGGACGTCGGAGATCCCGGTGAGCGGGCCGCCGGAGACGGCGACGGCCAGGCAGTCGGGGGTGTCCGGAAGCAGCGCGTCGACGTGTTCGGCGCCGGGCGCGTCGTCGAGGAGGAGCAGCATCCGGCGCCCGGCGAGGGCGGTGCGCAGGGCGTGGGTGAGGTCGTCCTCGGCGGCGCCGGCCGGGGTGGGCAGCCGCAGGGCGGTGAGGAGTTCGCGGGCGGTGCGCTCGATGGGGACGGGGGTGCCGTCGGGCTCGGCGAGACGGGCGCGCAGCACCCCGTCGGGGTAGTCGGCGGCGACCCGTCGTACGAGTTCCCCGGCGAGGGCGGTGCGGCCGGAGCCAGGTCTGCCCGCGATGAGCAGGACCCGGGCGCGGGGGGCCTTGCGGCCGGCGATGGTGTCCAGGCCCGCGCGCTCGATGTCGGCGCGCAGTTCCTTCAACTCCCTTGTACGGCCCAGGAATTCGTCGTCCGTGGCCGCGGGCGCCGACACTCGTGCGCCGCCTGTGTCCACCGCCTGATCCGTCACGGGCCACACTCCCGTCCCACCGCGCACGCATGCCCGCCGGGACTCCGGTTCGGGCGTTTCGGCTCAATCGCGTCGAGCCTAGTTCACGTGCACGGACGTTCCGGGTGGAGCACGGCGGGCACATCGCCCGATCGGATCAGGCGATGGTCACACCGGGCCGCCTGATGGGGGGTCAGGATTCGAAGGGTCGGGCCGGCCAGGGCGCGTCGGCCGGGCGCAGCGCGTCGAGGCCGTCGCCGGTGCGCGCGGCGACCAGCGAGAGGACGCCCGTCACCAGGCAGTTGTTGTGCACGTCGCCCGCGAGCACCAGGCGCACCAGTTCGCCGACCGGCACCCGCGCGTACTCCAGGTCGATCTCCTCGTGCTCCGTCTCGAAGCGCTCGCCCTCGGCCTCGGAGAGATCGCGGGCCAGGAAGATCCGTACCGCCTCGTCGCAGCCGCCGGGCGTCGTGTAGAGGTCGGTCAGCACCCGCCAGTCCTCGGCCTTGACGTGCGCCTCCTCGTACAGCTCGCGCTGGGCCGCGTGCAGCGGGTTCTCGCCGGGGATGTCGAGCAACCCGGCCGGGATCTCCCAGAGCTTCTGCCGGACCGGGTGCCGGTACTGGCGGATGAGCAGCACCCGGTCCTCCTCGTCGAGGGCGAGGACGGCGACCGAGCCGGGGTGGACCTGGTAGTCGCGGCGGACCACCGATCCGTCGGGCATGACCACCACGTCCGTGCGGACGGAGGTCTTGTTGCCCACGAAGGGGGTCTCCGTCGCCCGGATCTCCCACTCCTCGGGGGTGTCCTTGATCGTCATGCCCTGCCCTTCCCCACACGCTTCTCAAAGACCGGCCAAGAAGACCGGCCGAAAGACCGGCCGGATGAAACCGGGGTGCCCACCCTTTGAGGGTATGCGCCCCGGCCACCGTACAACCGGTGTGTCACTTCGAATTCGGCTGCTCGACCTCGGCCTGCTGACGGGCGACCGCGGCCTTCACCAGGCCCGCGAACAGCGGGTGCGGGCGGGTCGGGCGGGAGCGCAGCTCCGGGTGCGCCTGAGTGGCGACCAGGTAGGGGTGGACGTCGCGCGGGTACTCGACGTACTCGACGAGCTTGCCGTCCGGGGAGGTGCCGGAGAACTGGATGCCGGCCTTCTTCTCCAGCTCCGCGCGGTAGGCGTTGTTCACCTCGTAGCGGTGCCGGTGGCGCTCCTCGACGTACTCCTTGCCGTCGTACACCTCACGCACGATCGAGCCCTCGGCCAGCTTGGCCGGGTACATGCCCAGGCGCATGGTGCCGCCCATGTCGCCCTCGCCGGCGACGATGTCCAGCTGCTCGGCCATGGTGGAGATGACCGGGTGGCCGGTGGCGGAGTCGAACTCCGTGGAATTGGCGTCCGGGATGTCGGCCAGGTGGCGCGCGGCCTCGATCACGATGCACTGCAGGCCCAGGCAGAGGCCGAGCAGCGGGATCCTGTTCTCGCGGGCGTACCTGATCGCGCCGACCTTGCCGAGCACTCCGCGGTCACCGAAGCCGCCGGGGATGCAGACACCGTCGACGTCACCGAGCTGCGCGGCGGCGCCGGCCGGGGTCCTGCAGTCGTCCGACGTCACCCACTTGATCTTCACGCGGGCCTTGTTGGCGAAGCCGCCGGCGCGCAGCGCCTCGGTCACCGAGAGGTAGGCGTCGGGCAGGTCGATGTACTTGCCGACCAGGGCGAGGGTGATCTCGTGGTCGGGGTTGTGGACGCGGTCGAGCAGGTCGTCCCAGGTCCGCCAGTCCACATCGCGGAACGGCAGGTCCAGCTTGCGGACGACATAGGCGTCCAGGCCCTCGCCGTGCACGGTCTTCGGGATGTCGTAGATCGACCGGGCGTCCGGGCAGGCGACGACCGCGGCCTCGTCGACGTCGCACATCAGCGAGATCTTGCGCTTGATGGCGGTCGGCACCTCGCGGTCGCAGCGCAGCACGATCGCGTCCGGCTGGATACCGATGTTGCGCAGGGCGGCCACCGAGTGCTGGGTGGGCTTGGTCTTCAGCTCACCGGAGGGGCCGATGTAGGGCAGCAGCGAGATGTGCACCACGAAGACGTTGTCCCGGCCGACCTCGTGGCGGACCTGGCGGACGGTCTCCAGGAACGGCAGCGACTCGATGTCGCCGACCGTGCCGCCGACCTCGGTGATGACGACGTCCACCTCGTCGGTGGCCATCCGGCGGATGCGGTGCTTGATCTCGTTGGTGATGTGCGGGATGACCTGGACCGTGTCGCCCAGGTATTCGCCGCGCCGTTCCTTGGCAATCACCGTCGAGTAGACCTGACCTGTGGTGACGTTGGCGGAGCCGTCGAGGTCGCGGTCGAGGAATCGCTCGTAGTGGCCGATGTCCAGGTCGGTCTCGGCGCCGTCGTTGGTGACGAACACCTCACCGTGCTGGAAGGGGTTCATGGTGCCCGGGTCGACGTTCAGGTACGGGTCGAGCTTCTGCATCACCACACGCAGGCCGCGGGCCTTGAGCAGCATGCCCAGACTGGAGGCGGTGAGGCCCTTGCCGAGCGAGGAGGCGACACCCCCGGTGACGAAGATGTGCTTGGTCGTCGTAGCTGTGCTCGATCGAAAAGCGGGCGTCGGCATGGCCAAGAGGGTGCTCCCGTGGTCGCGGTCTGTCATGCGGTACGGCCGTCCTCCGGAGGTTTCCGGAGGTGCCGTCGCTGCGGTTCGGGGGTTTCGTGCCCACCGGTCCACGGGCTACCAGGGTATCAGCGCCGCGGAGAGATGGCTTCCGGCCACGCTCCGTACACACATCGGCACAGACGTGGGGCCTGGCTTACCGGGTTTTCACTCAGGGCCCACCCATTCGGCCCACACGGGTTGCCCGGAGCGGCACGCAGATCATCTACGTGCGTCGTATCCTGCTCGGACACTCGCTGCCGAGCCGGCCGGAAAACACGGCACACCCCCGCCCGTCATCCCCGGAACAACGAGAGCTTGGCAGTTCGTTGAGCTATGACTGTCGTTTTGCCTCAGGGCGCGGCGGGCTGCTTTGCTTCACCGCTTAACGACGCACAACAACAACCCCCCTTGACCGCACTAGCGACAGCCCCCTTTTGCCTGGGGGGTGACGTGGCCGTTCGACTGGAGTTGCACGTGGCCGGGCGCATCGAAGATTACGCACTCATCGGAGACATGCAGACCGCTGCCCTGGTCTGCCGGGACGGCACAGTGGACTGGCTGTGCCTGCCCCGCTTCGACTCGCATGCCATCTTCGCCGGTCTGCTCGGAACCGAGGAACACGGCTTCTGGCGGCTCGGCCCGGCACACGCGGCCGACTCCCAGCCGCCGACCGCGGCCCGCCGCACCTACCGCGGCGACTCGCTGATCCTGGAGTCGGAGTGGGACACCCCGCGCGGCACGGTCAGGGTGACCGATTTCATGCCACCGCGTGACGGCGCGCCCCAGCTGATCCGGATCGTCGAGGGCGTCACCGGCCGGGTGCCGA
Organism: Streptomyces sp. NPDC048417; assembly: GCF_040651615.1. Classification (NCBI taxonomy): domain Bacteria; kingdom Bacillati; phylum Actinomycetota; class Actinomycetes; order Kitasatosporales; family Streptomycetaceae; genus Streptomyces; species Streptomyces sp. NPDC048417. The sequence continues at coordinate 213,222 of NZ_JBEZKI010000019.1, forward strand.
TGCGCTCGGTGCTGCGGATGCGGTTCTCCTACGGCCGGGTGGTCCCCTGGGTGCACAAGCACGACAGCCGTACGGTCGCCGTCGCCGGCCCCGACTCGGTGTGGTTCGACACGTCGGCGGAGACCTACGGCAAGGCGCTCACCACCTACGCCGACTTCACCGTCGCCCCCGGCGACCGGATCGCGTTCACCATCTCGTGGCAGCCCTCGCACAAGGAGCCGCCGGCGCTGCCGGAGCCCGAGCAGTCGCTGGAGGCGACCGAGGATTTCTGGCGGGACTGGGTCGAGCACTGCACGTACCACGGCCCCTACCGCGAGGCGGTGGTCCGCTCCCTGATCACGCTGAAGGCCCTGACCTACGCACCGACGGGCGGCATCGTCGCCGCGCCCACCACCTCCCTGCCCGAGGACATCGGCGGCGTCCGCAACTGGGACTACCGCTACACCTGGCTGCGTGACGCCGCCATCACCCTCTCCTCGCTGCTGCGCACCGGCTACCGCGAGGAGGCCCGCGCCTGGCGCGAGTGGCTGCTGCGCGCGGTCGCCGGCGACCCGGAGAACCTGCAGATCATGTACGGCATCGCGGGCGAGCGCGAGCTGGGCGAAGCGGAGCTGGACTGGCTGCCCGGCTACGAGCACTCCGCGCCGGTCCGGGTCGGCAACGGCGCGGCGCACCAGCTGCAGCTGGACGTCTACGGCGAGGTCATCGAGGCCCTGCACCTGGCCCACATGACCGGCCTCGCACGCAACGACTACGCCTCCCTCCTCCAGCTGAAGCTCATCCGCTACCTGGAGGACCACTGGGACGAGCCGGACGAGGGCATCTGGGAGGTGCGGGGGCCGCGCCGGCACTTCGTGCACTCCAAGGTGATGGCCTGGGTCGCCGTCGACCGCACCATCAAGCTCATCGAGTCCGGGGACGCGGACGGCCCGCTGGAGCGCTGGAAGGAACTGCGCGACGACATCCACCGGGACGTCTGCGAGCGGGGCTACGACAAGGAGCGGAACACGTTCACACAGTCGTACGGCTCGCAGGAGCTGGACGCCTCGCTGCTGCTGATCCCCCAGATGGGTTTCCTGCCGCCGGACGACAAGCGGGTCATCGGCACCATCGAGGCGATCCAGCGCGAGCTGTCCACGTCGGACGGCTTCATCCTGCGCTACCCGACCTCGGGCGGCGAGGAGGGCGTGGACGGCCTCCCCGGTGACGAGGGGGCGTTCCTGGCCTGCTCGTTCTGGATGGCCGACGACCTCGCGATGATCGGCCGCGTCGACGAGGCCCGCAAGCTGTTCGAGAAGCTCCTCGCGCTGCGGAACGACCTCGGGCTGCTCGCGGAGGAGTGGGATCCGCGGCTGAAGCGGCAGGTGGGGAACTTCCCGCAGGCGTTCAGCCATGTGCCGTTGATCGACACGGCGCTGCGCCTCACGGCTTCGGGGGCGTACGGAGGGTAGAGAGCCGCTGTCGGCCGGCTGCGGGTGCGTGGGGGCTGGTCGCTCCTACATGGCGGAGCCGCACATCTGCACTTGCCCGCGCCCCTGCGGGGCGCTTCCGCTTAGGGTGAGACTGAGCGGATGCCCCTTTTCGGAGAGGGGGCGGCCATGGCTTCCCCATCGAAGGCCCGTACGGCGCTTGCCGCGCTCCGTGAGGATCTGGTCGGTGCGGTGTTCGCGCCGGGCGACGTCGGGTACGAAGACGCCCGTGCCGTCTTCAACGCCATGATCGACCGGCGGCCGGCCGTGATCGCCCAGTGCGCCGACGACGCCGACGTGGTCCGCGCGGTGCGGTTCGGCCGGGAGCTCGACCTGGCGATCGCGGTGCGCGGTGGCGGCCACAGCGTGGCGGGCTCGGCGAGCGGCGACGGCGCGCTCGTGGTGGACCTGCGCGGGATGCACACGGTGACCGTCGACCCGGCGGCGGAAGCGGTACGGGTGCAGGGCGGCGCCACGATGAGCGATCTGGACCGGGCGACCGAGCCGTACGGCCTCGCCACCACCGGCGGCCGTGCCCCCACCACCGGAGTCGGCGGCTTCGTGCTGGGCGGCGGGACGGGCTGGCTCGACCGCGCCTTCGGCCTGGCCGTCGACAACCTGCTCGGTGTGGAACTGGTCACCGCCGACGGCGAGCGTCTGCACGCCAGCGCCGACGAGAACCCGGAGCTGTACTGGGCCCTGCACGGCGGCGGCGGGAACTTCGGCATCGCCACCGCCCTCACCCTCGAACTGCACGAACTGCCGGCCTTCTCGATCGCACTGCTGCTGTATCCGCCGCGGTCCGGCCCGGACACGGTGCGCACCTTCCGCGAGGTGATCCGCACCGGCCCCGACGAGGCGGCCGGCGTGGTGCAGTACCTCACCGGCCCGCCGCTGCCGTTCGTACCGGAGCACCTGGTGGGCAAGCTGGTGTGCGTCGCCCTGGTGACCTACGCCGGCGACGAGGAGGGCCTGCGGAAGGTCGCCGAGCCGTTGCTGGCGCTGCCGCACGAGGCGGAGGTGGTCGGCCCGATGCCGTACACCGAGGTGCAGTGCATGCTCGACTTCCCGTCCGGGCTGCGGAACTACTGGTCGGCCGAGTACCTGGCCGCGCTGCCCGACGAGGCGGTGGACGCCTACTGCGCCTGCGCGGACGGCATGCCGGTGCCGACCGGTACCCAGCACGTGCTGTTCCCGCAGGGCGGCGCGATCGCGGCCGGGCCGGCCGACTACCCGGTGCCGTACCGGAGCGCGTCCTGGGCCGTACACCCCTTCGGCATGTGGGCGGATCCCGCCGACGACGAACGGGCGGTCGCCTGGGTGCGGGACGTCCGGACCGCCGTACGGCCCTGGTCCACCGGCGCGGTCTATCTCAACTTCATCGGCGACGAGGGCCCCGACCGGGTGCGGGCCGGCCTGGGCGCGGCGAACGCGCTGCGGCTCGGCAAGGTGAAGCGGACCTGGGACCCCGACAACGTCTTCCGCTTCAACCACAACATCGAACCGCTCTAGCCGAAGGTGCCCGGAAGGCGTTCGCCCAGGTAGCGTCCGCTCCATGGACAGCGGTACGGGCAGCGGATTCGACACCCAGGGCGGGATCACCGTGCAGCGGGCGCTGGAGCTGCCCGGGCTGCGCAGCGGGCTCCCGGAGATCCTGGCGGGCGCCGACCGGCTGGGCCGGACCGTGCGCTGGGTGCACGCCGGCGAGGTGCCGAACATCGCCTCGCTGCTGAAGGGCGGCGAGCTGCTGCTCACCACCGGCTACGGCCTGGGCACCCGGCCGAACGACCAGCGGGCGTTCGTGCGCACGCTCGCCGAGCGGGGCATCGCCGCCCTGGTGGTGGAGCTGGGCCCGCGTTTCTCCCGGCTGCCCGCGACCCTCGTCGACACCGCCCGGGCGACCGGGCTGCCGCTGGTGGCGCTGCACCGCGAGGTGCCGTTCGTGACGGTGACGGAGGAGATCCACACCGAGATCGTCAACCACCACTACACGCTCCTGCAGCGCGCCGAGGAGGTGCACCGCCGCTGCACCGAGGCCCTGCTGGGCGGTGGCGGGGTCCCCCAGGTCCTCGCGATCCTCGCCGACTTCTGCGGCAACCCGGTCTTCCTGGAGACCACCGACGGCCAGCTGCTGTACGCCGCCGGATCGGGGCCCGAGGGCGCGGATCCGCTTCAGGTGTGGGAGGGGCTGCGCGGCCAGCACAAGAACGCGCCGCCGCCCACCGGAGCGGTCCTGGTGGACGTGCCGGGGGGCGGGCCGGGGACCGGCTCGGTGCGGGCCCGGCTGGTGCTGCTCCCGGTACGCGGGCCGCTCACCCCGGTGCACCGCATCGCCGCCGAGCGGGCCGCCGGCATCCTGGCCGTCGTCCTGATGCAGGCCCGCCAGGAGGAGGAGCTGGCGGCCCGTGGCCGCGGCGACTTCCTGACCGACCTCGCCGAGGGCCGCGTCACCGCGTCGGACGCCCCGGCCCAGGCCCGCGTCCTCGGCTTCAAGCCCGGCGGCAGCCCGCTGCTGCCGGTGGTCATGCGGGTCGGCGACTCCATTTCCCCGGGTGGGGGCTGGGCGGTGCTGGCCCGGGCGGTCGGCGAGGAGCTGGCTGCGGTCGGCGTGCCCGTGCTCCTCGGCGTACGCCCCGTGGAGGGCCGCGTCCCGCTCCTGGTGGGCCTGCGCTCGGAGGCGGAGCGGACGACGGTCGCGGACCGGGTCGCGGCGGCGCTGCGGGCGGGAGTGGAGCGCGCCGGGATGCAGCGTCCGGGGGCCGCTCCCCCGGTCGTGGTGGTCGGGGTGGCCGGCGGCTGGGCGGCCGCCTCGGCGGGCCTGCGGCACGCGGCGGAGACGGCGGCGGCGGCCCAGGGCCTCTCCGACCGCCCCTGGTACGACGCCCGCCGCCTCGACATCGACCTTCTCCTGTGGCGGCTGCGCGACCACCCCGACCTGGCGGCCTTCGTCGACCGGGCGATCGGCCCGCTCCAGGACCACGACAACCGCTCCAGGCCGCCCCTGCTGCCCACCCTGGAGACCTACCTGGCGCACGCCGGCCGCAAGGCGGAGACGGCCCGCGAACTCCACCTCAACCGGCAGACCCTCTACAACCGCCTCGCCCGCATCGGCGAGTTGCTGGGCACGGACCTCGACGACCCGCAGGTGGTGCTGGCGTTGAGCCTCGCCCTGCGGGCCCGCCGGCACGTTGCCTAGGGCCTGTCTGACGATTCCCGTCGTCGCCCGGAGGGCGGCCTCGCGGCGTCGGGTGTGTGCTCTCGCCGTGCCGGGCGCAGGCCCTCGTACTGGACCGTACTTGGGTCTGCGCCCGGTGCGGCGAGTGGGGGCACCTCCCACGCCCTCAAGGCAGTGGGGGAGCGTGCATGGCGTCGTGGGGCAGACGGGAATTGTCAGACAGGCCCTAGCGGCTACAGCGGTCGGGGCTGGGTCAACTCGTCGTACACGCTGAGCACTTGGGTCACGGTCTCGTCCTCCGTCGGCCAGCTCGCCGCCTGTCGGGCGCCCTTCTCCCGTAGCTCCTCGCAGCGTTCGGGGTCGCCGAGCAGGCGGAGCACGGTGTCGGCGAGGGCGGTCGCGTCGCCGTACGGGACGAGTTCGGCCGCGTCGCCGACCAGGTCGGGGATACCGCCGACGGCGGTCGCGACGAGGGGCACGCGCGCGTGCAGCGCCTCCTGGGCGAGTACCGAACGCGACTCCCAACTGCTGGGCAGCAGTGCCAGATCGGCGGCGGCGAGCAGTTCGGTGACGTCCTCGCGGCGGCCGATGAGCCGGGCGGGCAGCTCCTCCTCCTCGATCCGCCGCTGCAACGCCGTACGCAGCGGCCCCTCCCCCGCGATGACGAGCAGGGGTACCGGATCGAGGCGGCACCAGGCACGCGCCGCGTCCAGCAGGACGTCATAGCCGCGGTGCCGGTCGAGGGAGCCGACGGCGATCAGCAACGGCCGGCCCATGGCGCCGAGTTCGGCCCGCACCTTGGGCCGCAGCCGGTCCGCGTCCTCCTGCTCCACGGGCCGCCGCAGACCGGGCAGCGTCACGGCGGCGAGCCGCGCGTCCCGGGCGCCGGTACGGCGGGCCCGGTCCACCAGGTCGGAGGTGGTGCCCAGCACCACGGCGGCCGTCCGCACCACCCGCCGCTCCAGCATCCGCAGCAGGTGGGCCCGGGCACCTTCGGCCTCCGCCCGGTTGTGCCAGGTGACGATGAGCGGGGTATGACGGCCGCTCAGCGCCAGCACGGCACGGAAGGAGGCGTGCAGACCGTGCGCGTGCACCAGGTCGGCGTCGGTACAGGCCGCACGCAGCGCGGCCACCGACCCCGGGTCACTGCTGCGCGGCACATGGACATGGTCGGCGCCGACGCCCGAGAAGTCGTAGGCGCGGTCGGCCTCGACGGGGGCGCACACCGTGACCCGCACGCCCCGTGCGACAAGGCCGGCGGCGAGCGAACGCACGTGCGCACTGCTGCCGGCGTTGCCACCGCCCAGCACCTGCACGGTGCGCAGCGGTGACTGACCGTGCGATGCGTTGCTGCTCACGGGGCTCACGCAGCCGGGCTCCTGTGTTCGGCGTCGGGGCGGTCACGAGGGTACGTAGAGAAGGTATCGGGCCGAGGGGGGCACTGCGCGGCTCCGGGGAGGGGCATACCGGGGCGGGGCGGGGCATGCGCCGGAGTGTGTCACCCGTGAGAGTGACAGTACGGCAAGCCGAGCGGGCGCGGGCTCGCGTGCGGACGGGTGGGCGCGTCGTCGCGCCCACGCGGCCCGCCTACCGGCACGGACCCGCGCCCCCGAAGGGGCGCGCCTCAGGCGTCCGCTCTGGCGGCGGCGAGCAGTTCCTCCGCGTGGGCCCGTGCCGTCTGCGAGTCCTCCTGGCCGGCGAGCATCCGCGACAGCTCCCGGACCCGCTCCTCGCCCTCCAGGACCTTCACGCCCGAACGGGTGACCGAGCCGTCGTTGGTCTTCTCGACCAGCAACTGCCGGTCGGCGAAGGCGGCGACCTGCGGGAGGTGCGTGACCACGACCACCTGCGCCGACTTGGCGAGCTTCGCCAGCCGGCGCCCGATCTCGACCGCCGCCTTGCCGCCGACGCCCGCGTCGACCTCGTCGAAGAGGTAGGTCGGGACCGGGTCGGTGCCCGCGAAGACGACCTCCACCGCGAGCATCACGCGGGACAGCTCACCGCCGGAGGCGCCCTTGGCGATCGGGCGGGGCGGGGCCCCGGGGTGCGGGGCGAGGAGCAGTTCGACCTCGTCGGCGCCCGAGGGGCCGTACGCGACCGTACGCCCGCCGACCTCCACGCCCTCCGGGTCCTCGGTCTGCCGGATGTCGAAGGACACGCGCGCGTGTGGCATCGCGAGGGAGCCCAGCTCGGCGGTGACGGCGGCCGCGAAGCGCTCGGCGGCCTCCGCGCGCGCGTCGGTCAACGCCTGCGCCAGCCCGCTCAGTTCCGCGCGAAGGGCATCCCGTTCGGCGGTCAGCTCGTCGATCCGCTCGTCGTCCCCGTCGAGTTCGGTCAGTCGCGCGGCGCCCCGCTCGGCCCAGGCCAGCACCGCGTCGATGCCGTCGCCGTACTCGCCGTACTTGCGGGTGAGCGCGGTGAGCGCGGCGCGCCGCTCCTCCACGGCCGCGAGCCGCAGCGGGTCGGCGTCGAGGTCGTCGGCGTACCCGGCGAGTTCGCCCGCCACATCGCCGAGCAGGATCCCGATCTCGCCGATCCGGTCGGCGAGCGCGGCCAGCGCCGGGTCGTGCGACCGTACGGCCTCCAGGGCTCGGTGGGCGCCCGCGACAAGGGTGGCCGCGTCGATGCCCTCGGGGTCCTCGGGGTTGCCCGCGAGCGCGGAGTGCGCGGCGGTCGCGGCCGACGACAGCGCCTCGGCATGCCCGAGCCGCTCGGCCTCCTCGGCGAGTTCGACGTCCTCGCCGGCCCGCGGCTCCACGGCGGCGATCTCGTCGAGCCCGTAGCGCAGCATGTCGGCTTCCTGAGCCCGCTCACGCGCCCGGGTGAGGATCTCGTCCAGCTCCACCGCCACGGCCCGCAGCCGCCGGTAGGCCTCGCCGTACTTGGCGAGCGGCACGGCGACCCCGTCACCCGCGTACCGGTCCAGGGCCTGCCGCTGCCGGGACAGCTTCAGCAGGCCCTGCTGGTCGGTCTGTCCGTGCACGGCCACCAGGTCGTCGGCGAGCTCGGCGAGCAGCCCCACGGGCACGCTCCGGCCGCCCAGGTGCGCCCGGGAACGGCCCTCGGCGGAAACGGTACGGCTGATCAGCAGCGCCCCGTCGTCCAGCTCGGCGCCGGCCTCCTCGGCCCGTACGACCGCGGAGGTGCCCGGGGGCACGGTGAGCCGCCCCTCGACGACCGCCTTCTCGGAGCCGATCCGCACGAGCGCGGGATCGGCCCGCCCACCGAGCAGCAGCCCCAGGCTGGTGACCACCATGGTCTTGCCCGCACCGGTCTCACCGGTGACGGCGGTGAACCCCGGCGACAACTCGACGACAGCGTCGTCGATGACTCCGAGGGACCGTATCCGCATTTCTTCCAGCACGGAGAAGACCTTACGAGGTCGGGGCAACGAAGTGCGAGGCCCCCTGTCACCCGGGCGAGTGGAGAAACCAAGGAGCGCGGCACCTTGTCACGCGGGCGAGCGGAGAACCCAAGGGGCGCGGGGAACTGCGCGAGCGACCACGAACCACCCGCAGCCGCCGAAGCTCCCAGCCGCCCCCCACGAACCGCTACTGCGGCGCCCCCCGCCATCCGGAGACCGGCAACGCGAACTTCGCCACCAACCGGTCCGTGAACGACGCGTGATGCAGCCGGGCCAGCCGCACCGGCACCGCCCCCCGCCGCACCTCCACCCGCGCCCCCGGCGGCAGCTCCACCGTCCGCCGCCCGTCGCACCACAGCACGCCCGGCTGGATGTGCGGCAGCACCTCCACCGCCAGCACCGAGTCCGGCGACGTCACCAACGGCTTTGCGAACAGCGCGTGTGCGGAGATCGGCACCATCAGCAGTGCCTCCACCTCCGGCCACACCACCGGCCCGCCGGCCGAGAACGCGTACGCCGTGGACCCGGTCGGCGTCGACAGCACGATCCCGTCGCACCCGAACCCCGTCACCGGCCGCCCGTCGATCTCCAGCACCACTTCGAGGAGCTTCTCGGCGCCCGCCTTCTGCACGGCCGCCTCGTTCAGCGCCCAGTCGGTGTGCACGATGTCCCCGTTGCGGTGCACGACGACGTCGACGGTCATCCGCTCCTCGACCTCGTACGCCTTGCTCACCACCCGGTCCACGACCTTGTCGAGGTCGTCCCGCTCGGCCTCCGCGAGGAACCCGACGCTGCCGAGGTTGACGCCCAGCATCGGCACCCCGGAGGCCCGTGCGAACTCGGCGCCGCGCAGCAGCGTCCCGTCTCCGCCGAGCACGATCAGCAGCTCGCAGCCGTCGAGGCTGTGCGGCGAGGCCTCCTCGACGAGCTCGACCTCCTCGGGAAGCGGCAGGTCACGGGCCTCGTACTCCAGTACCCGTACGCCGACTCCGGCCGCCAGCAGGCCCTTGACCACCAGTTCGGCGCTGCGGATCGCCGCAGGCCGCCCGGTGTGGGCCAGCAGGAAAACAGTACGAGCTCGGTTCTGTGTCAACGCGGCCCCTCCGCCACTGCACGGTCAACGTCGGCCGGGTCCAGTCGGGGTGCCCCGGCCCGCAGCCACAGAAAGTACTCGACATTGCCGGACGGCCCGGGCAGCGGACTGGCGGTGACACCATTCACCCCGAGCCCCAGCTCCCACGCCTTCTCGGCAACCCCCCGCACGGCCTCCGCCCGCAGCTGCGGACTCCGTACGACTCCCCCGCTGCCCAGTCGTTCCTTGCCCACCTCGAACTGCGGCTTGACCATCATCACCAGGTCGGCGTCCGGCTTCACGCACCGCGCCAGGGCCGGCAGCACCAGCCCGAGCGGGATGAAGGACAGATCACCCACGACAAGATCCACAGGCTCCCCATCGATCGCTTCAAGCGTCAACTCGCGTACGTTCGTACGGTCCTTGACGGTGACGCGTTCATCGCTCTGCAGAGACCACGCGAGTTGTCCGTATCCGACGTCGACGGCGACGACCTGCGCGGCGCCCGCGCGCAGCAGCACATCGGTGAAGCCTCCGGTGGACGCGCCGGCGTCCAGCGCCCGCCGCCCCTGGACCCCGAGCCCCTGCGGGACGAACGCCGCCAGCGCCCCCGCCAGCTTGTGGCCGCCCCGGGACACGTACTCGGGATCGCTGTCGTCGGACCGCACCACGATGGCCGCGGCGGTCTCCACCTGGGTGGCCGGCTTGGTCGCCAGGGTCTTGCCGACGGTGACCCGCCCGGCGGCGATCAGCTGGCTGGCGTGCTCGCGCGAACGCGCCAGCTTCCGGCGGACCAGCTCCGCGTCCAGACGGCGACGTGCGACTCCTGCCACGTTCGGTTCAGCTCCTGCTCTGGTGGTACGGACTAGAAGGTGTGGCCCGAAGGGCCTCGTTGAGGGGTGGTGGTCGGGTGACGGGTGGGCGACGGCGCCGGACCGCCGTTCAGCGGTGCGGGCGCCGGAGGCCCGGGGCGGGCGTCGAGCGCGGTGAGCGCGTCGCGCAGCCCCCGGTGTACATCCTCGTACACCTCCAGATGCCCGTCCGTGGCGAGGTGGTCGGCGTCGCCCAGCCGGTCGAGCTGGGCGTCCACCTCGGCGTTGCCGGTGGGAGTGCGGGGCACGTCCAGCGGGGCAGGGGCGGCGGGGTCGTACTCGGGCTCGGCCGGGACCGCTTCCGCCGTCTCCGCCACCCGGCCCTCGGGCACAGAGTCGGTCATGCCCCGACGCTACCTCGAACCGCTGGGGTACCGTCGATCGCGATGGCCACGATCGAGGAGTGCCGCGCCGCACTCGACAAGCTCTCCCACACCATGGGCGGCGCCGAGGGCGACGTCCGCGCGGCAGCCGCCATGGACCGCACGGTCAGTTGCCACATCACCGACCTGGACGTCACCTTCGCCGGCCGGCTCACCGGCGGCCGGATCGAGGTCGAGGAGACGTTTCCCGGCCCGCCGCGGGAGAAGGCGCAGATCGGGCTGGCCATGGCCGGCGACGACCTGGTGGCCCTGGTCGACGGCGAGCTGAACTTCGCCGGGGCCTGGGGCTCGGGCCGGGTGAGGCTGGACGCGAACCTGCTCGACCTGTTCCGGCTCAGGAAACTTCTGTGACCGTCACCCGCGTCCGCGCCTTCCGGGCCGCCGGCACCACCAGCGGCGTCCCCGTCTCCGGGTCGTCGATGATCTGGCAGCGCAGCCCGAAGACCTCCTCGACCAGCTCCGCGGTGACGATGTCGTTCGGGGCGCCCTCGGCGATCACCGCGCCGTCGCGCAGGGCGATGAGATGGGTGGCGTACCGGGCCGCGTGGTTGAGGTCGTGCAGCACGGCGACCAGCGTCCGGCCCTGCTCCTCGTGCAGTTCGGCGCAGAGGTCGAGGACGTCGATCTGGTGCTGGATGTCCAGATAGGTGGTCGGCTCGTCGAGGAGCAGCAGCGGGGTCTGCTGGGCGAGCGCCATGGCGATCCACACGCGCTGCCGCTGACCGCCGGACAGTTCGTCGACATACCGGTCGGCGAGTTCGGCGATCCCCGTCTGGGCCATCGACTCCTGGACCACCCGCTCGTCCTCGGCGGACCACTGCCGCAGCAGTCCCTGGTGCGGGTAGCGGCCGCGGCCGACCAGGTCGCCGACGGTGATTCCGTCGGGCGCGATGGACGACTGGGGCAGCAGGCCGAGCGTGCGGGCGACCTTCTTCGCCGGCATCGACTGGATGACCTGCCCGTCGAGCAGTACCCGGCCCTGGCTGGGCTTGAGCATCCGGGACAGCGCGCGCAGGAGCGTCGACTTGCCGCAGGCGTTGGGGCCGACGATCACCGTGAAGGAGTTGTCGGGGATCTCCACCGACAGCTGCTCGGCGATGACACGCTGGTCGTAGGCGAGGGTGACGTTCTCGGCGGACAGGCGGTTCACAGGGTTCCTCTTCTTGTTCTTGCTCTCCGACTCGGGGTTCGTGCTCATGTCCGGCCCTCCTCGCATGCTCTTGTCCGGGCCGCCCTGCGTGCTCATATCCGGCCCGCTCTGCGCTCGGTGACGAGGAGCCACAGCAGGTAGAGGCCGCCCAGGACGCCGGTGACCACGCCCACGGGCAGCTGGTCGGCGCCGAAGGCGCGCTGGGAGGCCCAGTCGGCGGTGACCAGCAGGGTGGCGCCCATGCAGAGGGAGGGCAGCAGGTTGGGACCGGGCGAGCGGGTGAGACGGCGGGCGAGCTGCGGGGCGGTGAGCGCCACGAAGCTGACCGGGCCCGCGGCGGCGGTGGCGGCCGCGGTCAGCAGCACGGCCGACACCATCAGCAGCAGCCGGACCCGCTCCACGCGCACGCCGAGGGCGTTGGACACGTCGTCGCCCATCTCCATCATCCTGAGGCCGCGTGCGTTGGCGAGGGCCGGCGGGACGAGGACCACGCACAGCGCGAGCAGCGGCCAGACCTGGTTCCAGTCCCGGCCGTTGAGGGAGCCGGTCATCCAGACGACCGCGCGGGTCGCGTCGACGAAGTCGGCCTTGGTGAGCAGATAGCCGTTGACCGCGGTGACGACGGCGGAGACGCCGATACCGACCAGGACCAGCCGGTAGCCGTGCACGCCCTGCTTCCAGGCGAGCAGATAGATGGCGAGGCCGGTCAGCAGACCGCCGACCAGCGCGCCGACCGTGACCTGGGCTGCGTCCCCGGACGTCAGCACGATGACGACGAGGGCGCCGGACGTCGAGCCCTGGGAGAGACCGAGGACGTCCGGGCTGCCGAGCGGGTTGCGGGAGATGGACTGGAACAGCGCGCCGCCGAGGCCGAGCGAGGCGCCGACCAGCAGACCGACCAGCACGCGCGGCAGCCGCAGCTCGTTGACGATGAAGTCCTGGCTCGCGGTGCCGTTGCCGGCCAGTGTCTTCACCACATCGTCGAAGGAGATCGGGAAGTCGCCGGTGCCGATCAGTACGACACTCGCGGCACACGCGGCCAGCAGCAGCGCGGTCACGACGACCAGCGCGCGCAGGTCCGTCCGCAGGGAGAGCCCGCCAGGGGTGCGCAGGATACGCGTGTTGCGGGTGGCCTTCACAGCGGTGGCCTTCACAGCGGTGGTCTTCACAGCAGTGTTCCTCACAACTGGGCCGTCCTCCGCCGTCGTACGAGAAGAATGAAGACCGGCCCGCCGATGATCGCGGTGACGATGCCGACCTGGAGCTCCGAGGGGCGGGCGACGATCCGGCCGACGACATCGGCGCCGAGCAGCAGCACGGGCGACAGGATCGTCGCGTACGGCAGGATCCAGCGCAGGTCGGGGCCGGTGAAGGAACGCACGACGTGCGGGACCATCAGGCCGACGAAGGCGATCGGGCCGCAGGCCGCGGTGGCCGCGCCGCACAGCACGACGGCGGCGAGCATGGCGAGGGCCCGGGTGCGCGCCAGGTTCGCGCCGAGGGCGCGGGCGGTGTCGTCGCCCATCGCCACCGCGTTCAGCGGCCGGGCGAGACCGAGAGCGAGCAGGGTGCCGACCGCGAGGAACGGCAGCACCTGCACGATCGTCGAGTCGTTCGCGGAGGCCAGCGAACCGACCGTCCAGAAACGCCACTTGTTGAGCGCCGCGCCGTCCGTGATCATCACGGCCTGGAGGTAGCCGTAGAGCGCGGCGCTGATCGCCGTGCCGGCCAGCGCCAGCCGGACCGGGGTGGCGCCCCGGCTGCCGCCCAGGAACCACACCAGCGCGCCCACCGCGGCCGCCCCGAAGAAGGCGAACCACACATAGCCGTTGAGGGTGGTGACGCCGAAGTAGGTGATGGCGGTGACGACCGCGGCCGACGCGCCCGCGTTGATCCCGAGCAGTCCGGGGTCCGCGAGCGGGTTGCGGGTGAGCGCCTGGAGCACCGCCCCGGACAGGCCGAGGGCGGCACCGGCCAGCAGGCCGAGGACGGTCCGGGACAGCCGCTCGTCGACGACCACGTCGCCGTAGGTCCCCGTGTCGTGGAACAGGCCGTGCCAGACCTGGTCCAGCGGCAGCTCTTTCGCGCCGATCGCGATGCTCGCCAGGGCGACGAGCAGCAGGATCACGACGGAGACGAGGAGCCCAAGGGTCCGTATCGCCCGGCGGGTTGGGGGCGCGGGGGCGGTCTCCGCGCGCTGTTCGGGAGGACTGTCGACCAACACCCGGTTAGGTTAGCCTACCCTCTTAAGGGATCTCGATGCCCGGTCCCGGTGAGCAGCGTGGGCTCAGAGCCCCAGCCGCGCCAGCGCCTTGCCTCCGTCCAACTCGCAGGAGCCGTCCCCGGCCGCCGTCCAGGCCGCCGCGCACAGCGCCCGCAGACCGTCGAGGGCCTCGCCGTCCCCCGTCAGCTCCAGCCGGTCCGCCCCTGCCGTGGCCGTCCAGCCACCGCACCGGAAGCCGTCCCCGTCCGCCGTGACCTCCGGCTGCCCGGTGAGCAGCCCCCGCAGGTCGGCGTCGACATAGGTCGGCCGGTGCTGCGGCGGCGCGGCGAGCAGCTGACGCCCGTCGGTGACACCGGTCAGGACGAGCAGGGAGTCGACCCCGCCGTTGAACGCGCCCTCGATGTCGGTGTCCAGCCGGTCCCCGACCACCAACGGCCGCTTCGCCCCCGTCCGCAGGACCGTCTCCCGGTGCATCGGCGGCAGCGGCTTGCCGGCCACCTGCGGCTCGGCACCCGTCGCGATCCGGACGACTTCCACCGCCGCGCCGTTGCCGGGTGCGATCCCGCGCCCGCTGGGAATCGTCAGATCGGTGTTGGACGCGAACCACGGCACCCCGCGCGCGACGGCGTACGACGCCTCGGCGAACCGCCCCCACGCCAGGTCAGGGCCGCCGTACCCCTGCGCGACGGCCGCCGGTTCGTCGTCGGCGGAGTCCACCGGCTCCAGGCCGCGCTCCCGCAGGGCGACCCGCAGCCCCTCGCCGCCGATCACCAGCACCCGCGCACCCGCCGGCACCTGCTCGCTGATCAGCCGCGCGACCGCCTGCGCCGAGGTGATGACGTCATCGGCACCGGTCGGGATCCCCAGCTCGGTGAGGTGCCCGGCGACCGTGTCCGGCGTGCGCAGCGCGTTGTTGGTGACGTACGCCAGCCGCATCCCGCCCGCGCGGGCCGCCGCCAGTGACTCCACCGCGTGCGCGATCGCGCTGCCGCCCGCGTACACCACGCCGTCCAGATCGAGCAGCGCCGTGTCATACGCCGTGCTCAGAGCCTGTCCGCTGCCCTCGGGACCAGTCCCGACACCCTGACTCATCCGCCACGCTCCTCGTCACTCTTCGTTGTCCGGCCTTTCCTCATCGATCATCCCGCACGCCACTGACACACGTACGATGCCGGGATGAACACTGCAGGTCACTCGGAAGCAACGGAGCGCCGGGGCCTGGAACTCACCCCGTTCCGAGGCCTTCGCTACGACCCCGACCGGGTCGGCAGCCTCGCCGCCGTCACTTCCCCGCCGTACGACGTCGTCGTACGCCCCGACGGCGTGCATCACCTCCAGTCCGCCGACCCGTACAACATCGTCCGCCTGATCCTGCCGCAGGCCGGCACCCCCAGCGCCGGCACCGAACAGGCGGCCGACACCCTGCACCGCTGGCAGGCCGAGGGCATCCTCACCACGGATCCCGAACCCGGCCTGTACGTCTACGAGCAGCACGACGGCAACGGCATGCTCCAGCGCGGGGTCATCGGCGCGCTGCGGGTCTCGGAACCGTCGGAGGGCGTGGTGCTGCCGCACGAGGAGGTCATGCCTCCGGTGGTCGCCGACCGCGCGGCCCTGATGCGCGCGACCTCCGCGAACCTCGAACCCCTTCTCCTGACCTACCGGGGCAACGGCACGGCCGCCGAGGTCGTCGAACAGGCGGCCGCCCGCCCTCCGCTCCTCGCCACCACCACGGAGGACGGCTTCCACCACCGCCTCTGGTCGATCACCGACCCCTCCGAGGTGGCACGTGTCCAGTCCGACCTGGCCCACCACCAGGCCCTGATCGCCGACGGCCACCACCGCTGGGCCACGTACTTGCGTCTACGCGCGGAGCACGCCTCCCCCAGCCCCTGGGACTACGGCCTGGTCCTCCTGGTCGACACCGTGCGCTACCCGCTGCGTGTCCGTGCCATCCACCGCCTGCTGCACGGCCTGCCGGTGGCGGACGCCCTGGCGGCCGTACAGGACCATTTCCGGGTACGACGGCTCGACGTCCCCCTGTCGCAGGCCCAGGAGGCGCTCGCGGACGCGGCCTGCGCCGGCAACGCGTTCCTGCTGGCCGGCGACGGGACCTTCCACCTCATCGACCGCCCGGACCCGGATCTGCTGGCCCGTACGATCCCCGCCGACCGCCCGGCCGCCTGGCGCACGCTCGACGCGACCGTCCTGCACGCCACGCTCCTCGACCACGTGTGGCGCATCCCCGAGGACTCGAACGCTCACATCGCGTACATCCACGACACGGCGGCGACGGTCGCCAAGGCCGAACGCGCCGGCAGTACGGCCGTCCTCCTGCACCCGGTCCACGAGGACGTCGTCCGGGACCTGGCCCGCCAGGGCGTGACGATGCCCCGCAAGTCGACGTCCTTCGGCCCGAAGCCGGCGTCGGGGCTGGTGCTGCGGGCGCTCGACATCTGAGAACGGCTGAGAGCGGCTGAGAACGACGACGAGTACGAGAGAGGGCAGGCCCCGGTCGGAGCCTGCCCTCAGTCGAACGCCGTGATCCCGTGATCAGTCCTTGTCGGTCTCGGCCTCAGCCTCGGCCTCGGTCGCGGACTTCGCCGCGGACTTGGGCTCCGCCTCGGACTCGGACTCTGACTCGGACTCGGTCGTGACTTCGTCGAGGGTCTCCTCGGACTCGTCCACGTCGTCGTCCACGTCAACGTCGGTGGCGACGTCGGTGTCGATGTCCGATTGCTCGTCCGTGTCCGTGTCCGTGTCCGTGTCCTCGTCCTCGTCGTTCAGGGCGTCCACGAACTCGACCCCGTCCAACTCGGCCAGCCGGTCGGAGGCGTCCGTGCTGCCGTCCCGGTCGGCCTCGACGGCCTTGGCGAACCATTCCCGCGCCTCGCCCACACGGCCGGCCGCGAGCAGGGCATCGGCGTAGGCGTACCGCAGCCGCGCGGTCCACGGCTGTACGGAGTTGGACGCCAGCTCGGGGCTCTGCAGCGTCACGATCGCCGCGTCCAGCTGCCCCATGTCACGCCGGGCGCCGGCGGCGACGAGCCGCATCTCGACCTGACCGGCCTTGTCGAGCTTGTGCACCTCGGGGGCGCCGGCCATGTCCAGCGCCTTCTCCGGCCGCCCGAGCCCACGCTCGCAGTCGGCCATCACCGGCCACAGGTCCACGCTGCCGGTCATCCGCCGCGCGGCCCGGAACTCGGCGAGCGCCTCGCTGTACTTCTGGTTCGCGTACGCGGCGAATCCGGCGGCCTCACGCACAGCGGCGACACGGGACGCCAGCCGCAGGGCCACCTTGGAGTAGCCGTACGCGCCCTCGGGGTCCTCGTCGATGAGCCGCGCGACCATCACCAGGTTCTTGGCGACGTCCTCCGCGAGCGTCTTGGGCAGGCTCTGCAGCTCCTGGCGTACGTCCTTGTCGATCTCGTCGCCGGTGACGTCCTCCGCGATCGGCAGCCGCTTGATCGGCTCGCGGTCCCTGTCGCGCTCACGCTCGTCACGGCGTCCGTAACCGCCACCACGCCGGTCGTCACCACGCCGGTCGTCCCTGCGGTCGTCGCGCCGGTCGTCCCGGCCGCGGTAACCGCCGCCGCCCCGGTTGTCGTCCCGACGGAAGTCACTCCGCCCGCCGCGGTCGTCTCGGCGGTCATCGCGGCGGTCGTCTCGCCGGGGACCATGTCCTCGGTCGTCGCTGCGGGGGCCGCGGAAACCACCACGACTGTCGTCGCGCCGGTCGTCCCTGCGGTCGTCGCGGCGGTCGTCCCGGCCTCGGTAGCCACCGCCGCCCCGGTTGTCGTCCCGACGGAAGTCACTCCGCCCGCCGCGGTCGTCGCGGTCATCACGACGGAACGCCGGACGGTCACCACGGTCGTCGCGGCGGAAGCCACCCCGGTCGCCGCGGTCGTCCCGCTGAAACGCCGGGCGGGAGGAGCCGCGGTTGTCATCGCGACGGCCATAGCCACCACCACGGTTGTCATCACGGCGGTCGTCGCGCCGGTCGTCCCGGCCGCGGTAACCGCCACCACCACGATTGTCGTCCCGCCGCCCGCCGTAGCCACCGCCGCCACCGCGGTTGTCGTCCCGACGGCCGCCGCCGTAGCCACCACCGCCACCACGATTGTCGTCCCGACGGCCGCCGTAGCCACCGCCGCCACCACGATTGTCGTCGCGCCGGTCGTCCCGGCCGCGGTAGCCACCTCCGCCGCGGTTGTCGTCCCGACGGAAGTCGCCACGGTCACCACGGTCACTGCGACCGCCACGGTCGTCGCGGTCATCACGACGGAACGCCGGACGGTCACCACGGTCGTCGCGGCGGTCGTCACGCCGGTCGTCACGGCCGCGGTAACCGCCACCACCACGGTTGTCGTCCCGACGGCCGCCGTGACCACCGCGGTCGTCCCGCTGGAAGGCCGGGCGGGAGGAGCCGCGGTTGTCTTCTCGACGGCCGTACCCACCACCACGGTTGTCGTCACGACGGTTGTCATCACGCCGGTTGTCGTCACGGCGATTGTCATCGCGACGGCCGTGACCGCCCCGGTCGTCGCCGCGACGCTCGTCACCACGACGGTCGTCCCGACGGCCGTATCCGCCACCGCGGTTGTCGTCGCGGCGACCGTAGCCACCACCCCCACCACCGCCACGATTGTCATCGCGACGACCGTAACCACCGCGGTCTCCGCGGTCGTTGCTCCGGTCGTTGCGGTCTCCGCCACGGTCACCACGGTCACCACTGTCCCGTGGCCGCTGGTCGCGCTCCGGTCGCTCGTCGGGAGAGTTGGTGGACATGGTGACTCCTGTCTTCGGTACCGCAAGCATTGTAAAAACAAAAGGACCCCTGGTCCCAGCTGAACGCTGGTGACCAGGGGTCCTCAAAGATTGTTCGGCGGTGTCCTACTCTCCCACAGGGTCCCCCCTGCAGTACCATCGGCGCTGTAAGGCTTAGCTTCCGGGTTCGGAATGTAACCGGGCGT